>NZ_JBITVZ010000005.1:0-285677 GCF_044543385.1 Stenotrophomonas sp. NPDC077420 | reverse complement strand
TATGGTTGTTCATCCGGGCTCTTTGGGCGTGGACAGGTGTGGTAACCACCATTTTCCAAAGATGTCCCGGATGAACAACCTACTGAGAGATCACAACTAACAGTCGGCGCTACCCTTCGACCAAGGTCACCATGGACCGAAGATCACCAGCGCTTGCCGTTGTCCGGTTCACTCTGCTTGGACACGGTTCTTGCCTACGCGCTTGGCCGCATACAGTGCGGCATCGGCGCGCTTCAACAGAACCTCGGCGGTTTCCCCCGGCTGCCATTGGCTCAAGCCCGCGCTGAAATGCACCGGCACCCGCTTGCCATCCAGCTGCAGCGGGCGCTGCGTCAGCGACCGCTGCAGCCGTTGGAGGGTGGACATGCTGTCCGCGCCCGGCGTTTCCGGCATCAGCAGCACGAACTCGTCGCCGCCGATGCGGGCAATGGTGTCGCTGCTGCGCAGCAGCAGCTGGCACACCGTGACCAGGTGGCGCAGGATCGCGTCGCCGCCCGGGTGTCCATGCGCCTCGTTGGTCTGGTGGAAATCATCAAGGTCCAGCAGCGCCAGCGCCAGCGGATGACCCTGCCGGTCGGCGCGGGCCAGCTCGCGCTCCAGCAGTTCGTCGAAGCCGCGTCGGTTCAGGGCACCGGTCAACGGATCGATGCGCACCAGCCCGGACACGTCGCGCAGTTCCTGCTCCAGCTCGGCAATGCGCGCTTCGGCCTGTTCCACCTCGCGGCGCGCGTTGCCCAGGTGGTCGCGGGCCTGCAGCGCCTGTTCCTGCACGCGCGTGGTGTCGACCAGGACGTCCTGCAGCAGCTGGTTGAGGTCGGCGATGCTGCGTGCCTCTTTCAGTGCCAGGGCGTAGCTGCTGATGCGGTCGTGGTATTCGCCGGTGCTGACCGCCATGCCATCGAGGTGTTCGATGAAGCCGCCCATCAGGCTCTTCATCGCCGCCTTCGATTCGACGATGCCCTGCTTGAGCAGGCCCTGCTTGTAGATCACCTCGCGCAGGTTGGCCCGCGCCTGCTCCACCGAGTCGCGGTCCAGCGGGCCGCCGATCAGCTCGCGTACCGCATGCAGCTGCCCGTGCAGCCAGCTGCTGTCGTCGAGCAGCTCGCCGATGTTGTCCAGCAGCAGGTCGAACAGGCTCAGCAGCAGCTCCTGCTGCTCCTGCCAGCCATCGCTGCGCACGCCGATCTGGTGGGTCAACTCGCGCAGGCGAAGTTCCAGCGGCTGCAGCGGCTGACCGGGGTGCCACTGGCGCAGCTCGGCGGCCAGCTGCACCGGTTCGTCCTTCAGCTCGGGCATGTTCTGCAGCAGGCTGGCCACGGTCACGCCCAGGGTCACGCGCAGCAGCTCGCGCAGGCGCAGGCTGTCGGGCTGCCCGTCCGGGCTGTCCTGTTCGATGGTACGGATGTACTTGTCGATCAGCTGGCGCATGGCGCGGCCGTAGCTGACCCAGTCGGCGCTGCGCTGTGCCGACTGCAGGCGCAGGCCCATGTCGCCCAGCTCACCCGGCAGGGTGGACATGCCGTGGGCGAACGCGGCCAGCAGCGGCTCGGGCTGTTCGGCGCCGGCAAACAGGCGCTGCAGCATGGCACTGCTGCCCCCTTTGGGTCCCGGCGTTTCCGCTCCCGCGGCGACCGCACTGTCCTTGGCCTGTCGGCGCAACAGCAGCCGCCCCACGGCAGTGCCGGGGCCGGGGCTGGGAAGAGCGTCCTGCGGGTCCTTCATGCGGCGGGTCCTGGTGGGTCACCGGCCATGGGCGCCGGACGGGGGAAGCGTTGGAACAGTATCGGCGCCGGTGTCGCAGGCTTGAACCCGCTGCCGTGCCACGATGGTAGGCAATCGGACGGCAGGAGTATGCGATGAAGGTGATGCTGGTGGGCGCGACCGGGCTGGTCGGCGCGCATGTGCTGCAGCAGCTGCTCGACGATCCCCGCTGCGACGGGGTGGTGGCACCGACCCGGCGACCGCTGGACGTGGCCGACCCGGCCCTGCACAACCCGGTGGTGGACTTCGACCGGTTGCCGCTGGAGGCCGATTGGTGGGCGGTGGACGCGGTGATCTGCGCCTTGGGCAGCACGATCCGGCAGGCCGGCAGCCGCGAGGTGTTTTCCCGGATCGACCACGACTATCCGCTGCAGGTGGCCGCGCAGGCGCAGGCACGCGGGGCGCATGCGTTCGTGCTGAACTCGGCCAAGGGCGCCGATGCCGGGTCGCGGATCTTCTACAGCCAGGTCAAGGGCCGCCTGGAACAGGACCTGCGGGCGCTGGGGTATTCCTCGCTGACCCTGGTGCGACCCGGGCTGATCGGCGGCGAGCGCAGCGAGCGACGCACCGGTGAGCACCTGGCCAGCCTGGTACTGGGCGCGTTGGGGCCGGTGCTGCCGCGCGCGTGGCGGATCAATCCCGCCGAGCGCATCGCCGCTGCGATGGTCGAGGCCGCGCTGGCGCCTCGCCCGGGCGTGCACATCATCGACTCGGCCAAGCTGGCGTAGCGTCACGCAGGGCGTGGCGCTGCCGCACAAGAAAAAGGCCGCGCACAGGGCGCGGCCATTTCATGTGCCGGCGGGTGGGCCGGCGCCACGGCGTCCGGTCAGCTGGCCAGGGCCAGGTCGTCCAGCATCGCGCGCAGGAAGCGCGCCGCTTCACCGCCGGTGGCAGCGCGGTGGTCGAACGTGACCGACAGCGGGATCACCTTGTGCGCTTCCACGCCGCCCATCACCGGGGTCATCTGGTGGCGGGCGCGCCCGGCACCGACGATGGCCACGCACGGCGGCACCACGACCGGGGTCGCGTAGCGGCCGGCGAACATGCCGAAGTTGGACAGCGAGATGGTGTAACCACTCAGCTCGGAGGCGGCGATGGAACGCGCTTCCACCTGCTCACGCAGGCGGTTCACTCCCTCGCGGATGCCGCGCGCATCCAGCACGTCGGCATTGCGCAGGGCGGGCACGAACAGGCCATCGTCGGTGTCCACCGCGATGCCCACGTCCACGTGCGCGTGCAGGGTGCGGGTCAGCGCGTCGCCATCGAACCAGGCGTTGAGCGCCGGCACCTTCTGGCAGCCGACGACGATTGCACGCACCAGGCGGGCGGTGACGTCGTTGCCCGGCACCCAGGCGTGGATGTCGGCGTCGTCGTTCAGCGTGGTCGGCACGACCTTGCTGTGCGCGTCGGCCATCACCCGCGCCATGTTGCGGCGCACGCCCTTCAGCGGTTCCGGCTGGCCCTTGGCCACCACGCCCGGCGGCTGGGTGCGCATCGGCTTGCCGGCGGCCGACAGCGGCGCGCGGGCCTCGGCAGCGCGCGCCACCGGTGCGGCAGCGGCCACCGGCGCAGCGGCTGCAGGTGCAGCGGCCGATGCCGCCGGCGCGGCGCCGACCTTGGCGCTGCCATCGGCGGCGGCCTGCTTGACGTCGGCCATGGTCACCGCGCCATCGGCACCGGTGGCGCGGACACGGCTCAGATCCACGCCCAACTTGCGCGCGGTGGCACGCACGGCCGGCACGGCCTTGACCCCGCCGACCGCCACCGCCTGTTCGGCGTGCACGGCATTGGAGCTCTGCATCGCGCCGACCACGGTGCCGGCGTCATCGCGATCGGCGCCCGGCTTGGCGATCTCGCCACCGTCATCGGACGCCACCACCTTGTCCGGCTGGGCCGGGGCGGGCTGGCCGGTGCTCGGCGTGGCCGCCGGGGCAGCGTGGCCATGGCTGTGGCCGGTGTCCTGGCCATCGGCGCGCTGCGGCAGGTTCGGGTCCAGTTCAAACTGGGCCAGCACGCTGCCGGTGGGAATGATGTCGCCCGCGCCGCCGGCCAGCTTCAGTACCTTGCCGGAGAACGGCGAGGGCACTTCCACTACGGCCTTGGCGGTCTCCATCGAGACCAGCGGCTCGTCCAGCGTGATCACGTCGCCTTCCTTGACGAACCACTCGACGATGGTGGCGTCGGGCAGGCCTTCGCCAAGGTCGGGCAGGTGGAAATTCTTGTTCTCACTCATGTGCAGTTCTCTTCCAGCAGTTCGAGATCGCGGGCCGGCAGCCAGCCCGTCGCGCCGTTCGCGCGTTCGGACCACCACCAGCCACCGTGTTCATGATGCAGCTTGACCATTTCACCGCTGTCCACGTCCAGTTCGCGGGCGTCATAGTCGCGCAGAGCCTCTGCGCGACCATCGTCCAGCACCTGCAACCACGCCACCGGTGCCCAGCCGGCACGCCCGTCGCCGGTGCGTACCCAGGCAAACGCCGGCCATTCCTCGTCACGAACACCCAGTTCGACGATCTGGCCGGTGCGGAACCGGAGCGGGTTGGGGTACTGGCTGCGGTACGGGCCCAGGAGTCTGGCCCGCATGTCAGCCCGCCGCCACCGCGCGTTTGGCCGCGCTCACGATCCGGTCCACGCTGGGCAGGTACTTCATTTCCAGGCGGAACAGCGGAATGTGGGTGTCGTAGCCGGTGACACGTTCGACCGGTGCCAGCAGGTCGTACAGCGATTCCTCGGCCAGGCGCGCGGCGATCTCCGCGCCGAAGCCCGCGGTCTTGGGGGCCTCCTGCACGATCACGCAGCGGCCGGTCTTGGCCACCGATTCGGCGATGGTGGCGAAGTCCAGCGGGCGCAGCGTGGCCACGTCGATCACTTCGGCACTGATGCCTTCACCGGCCAGCTTGTCGGCCGCTTCCAGCGCTTCCTTCACCTGCGCACCCCAGGTCACCAGGGTCACGTCGGTGCCGTCGCGCAGCACGAAGCACACGTCAAGAGGCAGCGCTTCGCCATCGTTGACCACCACTTCCTTGTACTGGCGGTAGATGCGCTTGGGTTCCATGTAGATCACCGGATCCGGTTCGCGGATCGCGGCCAGCAGCAGGCCGTAGGCGCGCTGCGGCGAAGACGGCAGCACCACGCGCAGGCCCGGCACGTTGGTGAAGATCGCCTCGTTGGCTTCGCTGTGGTGTTCCGGCGCACGGATGCCGCCGCCCCACGGCACGCGCAGCACCATCGGGCAGTGCAGGCGACCGCGGGTGCGATAACGCAGGCGCGCGGCGTGGCAGACGATGTGGTCCACCATCGGGTACATGAAGCCGTCGAACTGGGCTTCGGCCACCGGCTTCATGCCCTGCGCGGCCAGGCCGATGGTCAGGCCGGCGATGGTGGTTTCATCCAGCGGGGTGTCGAGGATGCGGTCGGCGCCGAAGCGCTGCTGCAGGCCGGCGGTGGCGCGGAACACGCCGCCGTTGACGCCGACGTCCTCGCCGAGGACCAGCACCGACTTGTCGTGTTCCAGCTCCCACGCCAGCGCCTGGGTGATGGCTTCGATGAGGGTGATGGGCGTGGTGGTCATGCTCTCTTCTCCGCGCGCGATGGCGGCGCTGTCGGCGGCGTTGGTCTGCGCGCTGGAGGCGCCGTTCTTGATCTCATCCATGGCGCTGCTCCAGAGCAATCGCCTGCGCGCGCTGGGCCAGCAGGTCCTGCGGCGGATCGGCGTACAGGAAGTCGAACATCGCTTCCACCGGCTGCACGGGGGTGTTGAGGTACAGGTTCACCTCTTCATCCACGCGCTTGCCGCACTCCACGGTCCAGGCCTGTTCCTCTTCCTCGCTCCACACGCCGGCGTTGACCAGGTACTTGCGCAGGCGCAGCATCGGCTCGCGCTGCCAGGCATCCTTGACCTCGGCATCGTCGCGGTAGCGGCGCGCGTCATCGGCGGTGGTGTGGTCGGACAGGCGGTAGGTCATCAGTTCCAGCACGGTGCCACCGTCGCCGGCCAGCGCGCGCTCGCGCGCCTGCAGCATGGCGGCCATCACCGCGATCAGGTCGTTGCCGTCCACCTGCAGGCAGTGCAGGCCACCGGCCAGGCCCTTCTGCGCCAGCGTTTCGGCACCGGTCTGGGCCGAACGCGGAACCGAGATGGCCCAGCCGTTGTTGACGATGCACAGGATGAGCGGGAGCTTGTAGGCACCGGCCGAGTTCAGTGCAGCGTAGAAGTCGGTCTTGGAGCTGCCGCCGTCGCCGCACACGGCTACGGCAATCTGCTTCTCGTTGTTGAGCTTGAACTTCAACGCGGCGCCGGCGGCGTGCAGGCACTGGGTGGAAATCGGCACGCAGAACGGGAAGTCCTTGGCCGCGTTGCCGCCGTAGTCGTTGCCACGCTCGTCGCCGCCCCAGTACATCAGGACGTCGCGCGGCCGCACGCCACGCATGAACATCGCGCCGTACTCGCGGTAGGACGGGGCAAACACGTCGTCCTTCTGCATGGAAGCGCCGATGCCGACATGCGCGGCTTCGTGGCCCAGGCAGGCGGCGTAGGTGCCCAGCTTGCCGGTGCGTTGCAGCGCGATCGACTTGCCGTCGAACACGCGCACGAACAGCATCTGCTTGAACATCGGCAGCAGCGCGCGCGGATCGCGCAGGGCATCGGGCAGGTCATCGCGGACGAGCGTGCCGTCCGTGTCCAGGTACTGGAGATATTCGATCTTGAACTCAGCGGCAACCGTCATTGCGTACTGCACCTTCGACAGGAAGTTACAAATGATATGAATTGCCATGTTAAGGAAGGCGTATGAAAAAGCCGTCCTGCGGCGCAGCAAGAACTGGCCGGCGGGCGTCCCGGTATACCCCACCACATGCCCGCAAGGCCAATAACATCAACGTATTCAGTTGCATCAACGGTGCATGAGCGCCGTCCTGCGAGGGCTCGGGCACAGGCCTGCAGGTCGCCACTCCCGCGCTGAACACGGGTCTGCCCCGTGCTCCACACCCTGGCGTAGGGTGGATCCTGCGCAGGGCCCCAGCCACTGCGCTACGCTTTCACCCCCTCAAGCGGTCCCCGCCATGTCTGTCGACAAGAACCAACGCGATCTGGAAGCCGGCATCCACACCGACCTGGAAGGCCGCCTCACCTATGGCGGCTACCTGCGGCTGGACCAGCTGCTGTCGGCCCAGCAGCCGCTGTCCAACCCCCCGCACCACGATGAGATGCTCTTCATCATCCAGCACCAGACCTCGGAGCTGTGGCTGAAGCTGCTGGGGCATGAGCTGCGTGCGGCGATAGGCTTCCTGCAGCGCGACCAGGTCTGGCAGTGCCAGAAGGTGCTGGCGCGCAGCAAGCTGGTGCTGCGCCAGTTGACCGAACAGTGGTCGGTGCTGGAAACGCTGACCCCGTCCGAGTACATGGGCTTCCGCGACGTGCTGGGCCCGTCGTCGGGCTTCCAGTCGCTGCAGTACCGCTACATCGAGTTCCTGCTGGGCAACAAGAACGCGCAGATGCTGCAGGTGTTCTCGCACGACCCGGACGGCCAGGCGCAGCTGCAGCAGGTGCTGGACGCGCCCAGCCTGTACGAGGAATTCCTGCGCTACCTGGCCCGCTTCGGCCACGCCATCCCGGCCGGGTACCTGGACCGCGACTGGCGGCAGCCGCACGTGGCCGACGATGCGCTGCACCCGGTGTTCGAGCGCATCTACCAGAACACCGACCGCTACTGGCGCGAATACGCGTTGTGCGAGGACCTGGTGGACCTGGAGACGGCCTTCCAGCTGTGGAGGTTCCGCCATATGCGCACGGTGATGCGGGTGATCGGGTTCAAGCGCGGCACCGGCGGCTCCAGCGGGGTGGGATTCCTGCGCCAGGCGCTGGAGCTGACCTTCTTCCCGGAACTGTTCCAGGTGCGCACCACGATCCGCAATGACGACCCGATGCCGCCGGACGCCTGAGCGGACCCCGGCCCTCGATAAGCCTATTCATGTTTGCCGGCCGCGATGCCCTTACGGTGCGGCAGGCCCCGCCGTTGCTGCGCTGGCGGTCCGGTTCCGGTAGTTGCAGGTGCAAGTTCAGCGACCGTGCCGCCAGCTGCACACATCGGTGTGTATTTGACGTGAACGCCGTTGTTCTGGGATTCTCCCGCGTTGTCTCGCACATCGGACGTGCATGTCTTCCACCGAACCCAGGAATCCCGCATGAGCGTAGACGCCGCCGCGACATCCGTTCCCGAACCGGCGCTGCCGGAGTTCAAGACCACCCTCGGCCATCCACGCCCGTTGTGGATGCTGTTCATGACCGAGTTCTGGGAGCGCTTCGCGTTCTACGGAATCCGCTGGGCGCTGGTGCTGTATATCGTGGCCCAGTTCTTCGACGGCGACTCCGCCGGCCAGGCCGCCGCCAGCCGTACCTACGGCGCCTACCTGGCCCTGGTGTATGCCGCGGCCATCTTCGGTGGCTACGTCGCCGACCGGGTGCTGGGGTACCAGCGCTCGATCCTGACCGGCGCGGTGATCATGGCCGCCGGCCTGTTCATGGTGGCCATGCCCAACAAGGAAGTGTTCGAGTTCGGCCTGGCCACGATCATCATCGGCAACGGCCTGTTCAAGCCGAACATCTCCACCATGGTCGGCAAGCTGTATGGCCTGAAGGATGAGCGCCGCGATTCGGGCTTCACCATCTTCTACATGGGCATCAACGTCGGCGCGATGATCGCCCCGGTGCTGACCCAGTTCCTGGCCGAGAAGGTCTTCGGTACCGAAGCGATGCCGTCCTACAAGATGGTGTTCATCGCCTCGGGCATCGGCATGCTGCTCAGCCTGGTGTGGTTCTACGTCGGCCGCGCCGGCCTGAAGGGGATCGGTGCGCCGCCGGTCGGTGCCGAAGGCATGGGCCGCGTGGTGATGGTGTTCATCGGTTCGCTGGTCGCCATTCCGGTGGCCTACTTCCTGCTGTCCACCGGCGCCACCGCGCTGGCCTGGATCCTGGGCGTGCTGTTCGTGGCGCTGGGCGTGCTGCTGCTGGTGGAAGGCATCCGTGAGGGCAAGGTGCAGCGCGACCGTGTGATCGCCATGCTGATCATCTTCGCCTTCAACGTGATGTTCTGGATGTTCTTCGAACAGGCGGGCAGCTCCTTCACCTTCCTGGCCGACAACATCGTCAACCGCAACCTGGGCGGCTGGACCTTCCCGACCGCGTGGTTCCAGTCGGTCAATTCGGTGGCGATCATCACCCTGGCGCCGGTGATTGCCTGGATCTGGATCAAGCTGGGCCGCGCCAATCCGTCCATCCCGCGCAAGTTCGGCCTGGGCCTGCTGTTCAACGGCGCGGCCTTCGCGCTGCTGATGCTGGCGCTGTCGAGCATGGTGGTGGACGGCAAGATCCCGTTCTGGACGCTGTTCATGGTCTACGTCATCCAGTCGGTCGGTGAGCTGTGCCTGTCGCCGATCGGCCTGTCGATGGTGACCAAGCTGGCCCCGGTACGCCTGGTCGGCTTCGGCATGGGCGGCTGGTTCCTGTCCACCGGCATCGGCAACAACCTGTCGGGTATCTTCGCCGGTGCGGTCAGCGGCGAAGGCGGCATGACCGTCGAGTCCGCACTCACCGGCTACACCTTCGGCTTCTGGGCGTTGATGGGTTCGGGCGTGCTGTTGTTCCTGATCGCCCCGCTGATCAACAAGCTGATGCACGGCGTCAAGTGAGGTCTGCAATGCGCACGCACGCGTGGGGGTTGCCGTTGATCATGGCCGGCCTGCTGGCTGCCTGTTCGCCGTCGGCGCCCACCGCCGCCCCTGCGCAGCCACTGGACACCACCGAACAGTCGCCACCGGCAGCCGATCCCAGCCGGCCGGTGGCCTCGGGAAACACCCCGGCCGCGGCGGATGTCGCCGCGGTCGCCGGGCTCAACGCACAGTTCGACCCGGCCCGCGACCCGGTCGCGGACCTGGCCACGGCCAAGGTCGAGGCCCAGCGGGGCGGCAAGCGCATCGTGCTGGACGTGGGCGGCGAGTGGTGCTCGTGGTGCCACCTGCTGGATGCCTTCGTCGAAGGCGACGCGGAGATCCGCAGCTTCCGCGATGCCAACTATGTGTGGATGAAGGTCAACTACAGCGAAGACAACGAGAACGCGGCGTTCCTGTCGCAGTTCCCGGCGATCAAGGGCTACCCGCACCTGTTCGTGCTCGACGCGGAGGGCACGCTGCTGCACTCGCAGTTCACCGGCGAGCTGGAAGCTGACAAGGGCCAGCCGAAGGGCTACAACCGCGAACGCTTCTTCGCCTTCATGAAGGAATGGGCGCCGCCGAAGGCGCCTTGACCGGATGGAAAAATGCCGCGGCCTCCGCGGCATTTTTTTTGGGGGGATGCCACTCCGACCCACCCAGCCGCAGACCCCACCGGTAGAGCGGACTGTCAGTCCGCTGCTCCTGGCGCGCGGGTGAATCAACGGCAGCGGACCAACGGTCCGCTCTACAGTTGCCCGGTCTCCTGCCGCTATTTCCAAGGACCTCATGGATCGACGCGCATGCAGCCTGGAACTTCCGATAGCACCGTGGACGCACCGACCGGCGTGAGCCTGCCGCCAGCGGAGGTGCTGCTGGACGATGCGTCGGCCCATGCCGGCGAATCCGACATCCCGGACGTTGCCACCACCCTGTACCGCCTGCCGCTGGTATCGGTGCCGGACAACGTGCTGTTGAGCGCCGCCGTACAGAAGCTGGTCGAGCAGAAAGCCCAGCTGGACCAGCTGGCGCGCACCCCGGCGCTGGCCGGCCTGTTGCCAGCGGAGTGGCAGGGCAGCGGTTCGCGCGGCGTCGACCTGCAGGCCTTCGTGTTGTCGGTACTGCCCTACCTGCACAACGCGACCAAGGCAGAAACCGCGCCCGCGCGCCTGCCGCTCAAGCATGTGCTGGGCGACAGCGGTCGCTGGGACCACCGGGATGTGGCCGAGCCCAGGTCGCTGGCGTTCTTCCTGGCCAGCGACGACCGGGCCAGTGCCGGGGTGAAAGACCCGGCAGAAGCCTATCTGGTCGCGCCGCTGGGCCTGGCCTGGGCCCACGAGGGACGCACCCGCCCGGGCTTCCTGCGCCACATGGGCTACCCCAGCATGGCGGCACGGGTCCATGTGCTGCCGTACCCGGAGCCGGGCCAACTGGCGTTGTACGGCGTGGTTGCCAACGGCGTGCCGCAGACCTGGTGCGTGCTGGACCGGCGCAAGCTGCGCCCGCTGCTGGCGCCGTGGCTGAGCGTCCCGCTGCTGACCGCCTATGGCGTGGCCGCGCCCAGCGCGTGGCCCGCGTCCTACCCGGCGATCGACGAGGTGGCGCGCGCGCTGGCCGTGGCGCGCACCGGCAGGGGACCGGTGGAAGTGGACCTGGTCAAGGTGGCTGCCAAGGTCGCCGAGGATGCGTCAGGGGAAACCTGGATGCCGGTGAGCCTGCTCCAGGTCGGTACCTGGGCACCGCGCTGGCGCTATTTCCTGGCCACCTTCATTGCGCTGCCGGCGGCGCTGCTGGTGATCGCCGCCCTGGCCCTGCCCGGCGCGCTGGAAGCGGCGGCGGTGGCCGCGTCGCTGGGCCTTGCCGCCGGCGCCATTGGCGCGCTGGCCGCGCCGTGGGTGCATGCGCGGCGCAAGCACCTGAGTTGAAAGCGTGACGACCAACGGTCGTCACCTACCGGTCAGCGATCAAACGTCCCGGGGGGGGACCGACCGTTGCCCGGCAAATCCCGGCGGGTACCGACCGATGGTCGGCAAATCCCGGCGGGTACGGACCGATGGTCGGCAAATCCCGGCGGGTACGGACCGATGGTCGGCATATCCCGGCGGGTACGGACCGATGGTCGGCAAATCCCGGCGGGTACGGACCGATGGTCGGCATATCCCGGCGGGCACCGACCGATGGTCGGCATATCCCGGTAGGTACCGACCGTTGGTCGGTACGTGCTTCGGTCAACCTTCATCCATCCGCTGCAGCCCATCCCCGGCCAGGCGCAGGATCAGCGTCTCCAGCATCTGCTCTTCTTCCTCGCTCAGCACCGACATCAGCTTGCGGGTGATCTCGATCACCAGCGGGGCGATGGTCTCGTACACCTCGAAGCCGGCCGCCGACAGCGCCAGCACCGAACGGCGGCGGTCGTCCCCGTGGGTTTCACGCTTGATGAAGCCGCGCTCAAGCAGTCTGGCCACGGCGCGGCTCACCGCCACCTTGTCCATCGCCGTGCGGTCGGACACCTCGCTGGCCGACGACCCCGGGTACAGCGCCAGGATCGTGATCACCCGCCACTCGGGAATGGCCAGGCCGTACCGGTCCCCATACAGCTTGGCGATGTTGCCACTGACCCGGTTGGACAGGACGCTCAGCCGATAGGGCAGGAACTGCTCCAGGTCGAGCAGGGCGTGCGTGGCGCGGATGCTGTTGCTGCTGCTGCTGGGGTCGGCTGGGCTCATGCTGCGGTGCACCTTGCTGGTGGTTTCATGTGAAACTATAACCTTGTTTCCGGACTCCGCATTCTCGCGGGTCTGCCTTCCGCCCGCACCTGGTTTTTTTCCGGGGGTGGGCCGCTTTGGAGCCAGTGTCATGAGCAGCCAGCCCGCTACCGCCTCGCACGCCCCCAACCCCGGCATGCAGGTCACCACCTTCGAGAACCCGATGGGCATCGACGGGTTCGAGTTCGTCGAATTTGCCGCGCCTGCCGGTCGTGGTGCCGAACTGCACGACTACTTCCGCAAGATGGGTTTCACCGCCGTGCTGCGTCACAAGCAGCGCGCCATCACCGTATACCGCCAGGGCGATGTCAACTTCCTGGTCAACGAAGAACCCGATTCGTTCGCGTCGGATTTCGCCGAGAAGCACGGCCCGTGCGCCTGCGGGTTTGCCATCCGCTTCCAGAAGCCGGGCGACGAGGTGCTGCGCATGGCACTGGGCAATGGCGCCGAAGTGGTCGACTTCAAGCCGGACACCCGCGCCGTGCCGGCGCCGGTGATCAAGGGCATCGGCGACTGCATGCTGTACCTGGTGGACCGTTACGGCGCCGCCGGCAGCATGTTCGACACCGATTACGCGCCGATCGACGGCGCCGACCAGCGCCCGACCGGGTTCGGCCTGACCTTCATCGACCACCTGACCCACAACCTGTATTTCGGCAACATGCAGCAGTGGTCGGACTACTACGAGCGCCTGTTCAACTTCCGCGAGATCCGCTATTTCGACATCAAGGGCCTGAAGACCGGCCTGGTGTCCAAGGCGATGACCGCGCCGGACGGCATCGTGCGCATTCCGCTCAATGAGTCGTCCGATCCGAAGAGCCAGATCAACGAGTACCTGGACGCCTACAAGGGCGAGGGCATCCAGCACATCGCCTGCTTCACCGAGAACATCTACGAGACGGTCGAAGCGATGCGCGCGCAGGGCGTGGAGTTCCTGGACACGCCCGACACCTATTTCGACGTGATCGACATGCGCGTACCGGGCCATGGCGAAGACGTGCCGCGGCTGGCGAAGAACAAGATCCTGATCGACGCCGATCCGGAAACCAAACAGCGCAAGCTGCTGCAGATCTTCACCACCAACTGCATCGGCCCGATCTTCTTCGAGATCATCCAGCGCAAGGGCAATGAAGGGTTTGGCGAAGGCAACTTCACCGCGCTGTTCGAAAGCATCGAGCGCGACCAGATCAAGCGCGGCGTGCTGTAATCCACGAAAACGGACCTCCGACCATGCCCACCTCCCTCGAATCGCGCGGCTACCAGACCGGTTTCGGCAACGAATTCGCCAGTGAAGCGGTTCCCGGCGCGCTGCCGGTAGGCCGCAACTCGCCGCAGCGGGTGGCGCATGGCCTGTACGCCGAACAGCTGTCGGGCACGGCGTTCACCGCGCCCCGCGGCAGCAATCGCCGCAGCTGGGTGTACCGGATCCGCCCGGCGGTCACGCATGGGGAGTTCCAGCCCTATGCGCAGCCGCACCTGCACAGCGATTTCGCGCAGGGGGCGGTGTCGCCCAACCAGCTGCGCTGGGACCCGCTGCCGTTGCCGACCACGCCGACCGACTTCGTCGACGGCCTGTACACCATGGGCGGGAATGGCTCGCCCGACGCGCATGGTGGCGTCGGCATCCACCTGTATGCCGCCACTGCGGATATGCAGGGGCGCTACTTCTACGACGCCGATGGCGAACTGCTGATCGTGCCGGAACGGGGACGCCTGCGATTGCTGACCGAGCTGGGCGTGATCGAGATCGAACCGCAGCAGATCGCCGTGATCCCTCGCGGGGCGCGCTTCCGCGTGGAACTGCCGGATGGGCAGGCGCGCGGTTACGTCTGCGAAAACTTCGGTGCGCTGCTGAAACTGCCGGACCTCGGCCCGATCGGGTCGAACGGACTGGCCAACCCGCGCGATTTCGAAACGCCGCACGCGGCGTACGAAGACGTCGAGGGCGCCTTCGAGTTGATCGCCAAGTTCCAGGGCCAGCTGTGGCGTGCGGACATCGATCACTCACCGCTGGATGTGGTGGCCTGGCACGGCAACTACGCGCCCTACCGCTATGACCTGCGCCGCTTCAACACCATCGGCTCGATCAGCCACGACCATCCGGACCCGTCGATCTTCCTGGTGCTGCATTCGCCCAGCGACACCCCGGGCACCAGCAACATGGACTTCGCGATCTTCCCGCCGCGCTGGCTGGTGGCCCAGGACACCTTCCGGCCGCCGTGGTTCCACCGCAACATCGCCAGCGAGTTCATGGGGCTGATCCACGGCGCCTACGACGCCAAGGCCGAAGGTTTCGTGCCCGGTGGCGCCTCCCTGCATAACAGCATGAGCGGCCACGGCCCGGATGCTGCCACGTTCGAGAAAGCGTCCGCTGCCGACCTGAGCCGGCCCGACGTGATCAAGGACACCATGGCCTTCATGTTCGAAACGCGTGGCGTGATTCGGCCCACCGCGCAGGCCATGGACGCGGCGCACCGCCAGCGTGGCTATCAGCATTGCTGGCAGGGGTTGAAGAAGAACTTCCAGGCGTAATCACGTACGCGACGGCGGCGATCAGCTGGCGACCGCGCCGGGCTGCTCCAGCTGTGCCAGATGTGCCTCCGGCAGCACCTCGAACAGGCGCTGGCGTACGCGCTCGCAATAGCCTGCGGAGGTCAGCCCGGGCAGCGCGTCGAGGGCACTGCCCAGCGCGGCCACCACCTGCTCGTCGCTGCGCGCCTGCTGCAGGGTGTGCAACAACGCGGCGGCCTGCGGGTGCCGCTGCAGTTCGAGAATGCCCAGCAGGTAGATGCGCGCGGCCACCAGCGAGCGGCGGCGCTCGGTGACGGGCGCAGCACTGGCCGGCGCCGGGCCGGCAGCGGTCGGTGCAACCGGCACCGGCGCTGGCGTGGGCTCGGCCGGCGCGGCGGACACCAGATAGCCTGCCTGGATCAGCTGGATCACCATGGCCGATGCTTCCGGGCCGATCATCGCGGTGAGCTGGGACAGGTCGCGCTGCCCATCGCACAGGATCAGCAGGCGCCGCTGGCGCATGTCCAGGGGCGCGCGGTGGGCCTGCAGGGCGTCACGGGCGAGGTCGGTCTTGCGCGGTTGCATGGGCGTGGGTCGAAGCGGTGCAGGCCGAGCCTGAACGCCACAGGTGTAACGGTGATGACAAGCACGATATGTATGCACGCGCTGCACGTCCCCCACGCTAGCCTGCGAGCCACTGACAGGAGGGCGTGCAGATGAAGCAGCTGGCAAGCGTGTTGGCATTCGGTATGGCAATTGCGTTGGCGGGCTGCGACCGCCATCCAGAGCCCCCGTCGGCCGACGCCGACGCAGCGGTGGTGGAGCCGGCCGCAGACGCGAAGGCAGCTGCGGCACCCGCCACCACCGCCACTGCACCCGCCGCAGATGCTGCGGCGCAGGGTCCTGCGCGCCTGGATGGGTATGGCCCCCTGACCCTGGGTGCGACCCTCGATGAGGTCCGCACGGCCTGGAAGGAGCCCCTGCAGGGCGATGTCCCCGATGACTATTGCCACGCACTGCGCCCGCAGGGCAGCCAGGCCGATGACGTGATCCTGATGATCGAGGGCAAGCGGCTGGTGCGCTACGACGTGCGCAACGACCGCATCGTGGCGCCGGGCGGCGGCAAGGTCGGCATGTCGCTGGGCCAGCTGCAGACGCTGTACCCCGATCGCGGCGACCTGACCCCGCACAAGTACGACGAGAAGGGCCATAACCTGCGCGTGCGCCCGGCCACCGAGGGCGGGGCGATCGTCAACTTCGAGATCAACGGCGACGGCACCGTCACCGCCTGGCGGGTTGGCAAGACCCCGCAGGTGGATTACGTGGAAGGCTGCTCCTGAGCCACGGCACGGGGCCGGGTTGTACGCCGCGCCATGACTGGCCCTAGAATCGGGCCACGCCACCTGGGGATGCACTGATGATCGCTGCCACTGCCTGGTTCCTGTTGGGCCTGCTGCTGCTTGCACTCGGGGGCGACTCCATCGTCAAGGCCGCCTCCGGGCTCGCCCAGCGCTTCGGTGCTTCTCCGTTCGTGGCGGGGTTGCTGCTGGTGACCTTTGGTACTTCCCTGCCCGAGCTGGTGGTCAACGCCCGCGCGTTCGTGGTTGGCGCCGAGGAGCTGGCGCTGGGCAACGCGGTGGGCAGCAACATCGTCAATGTGGGCCTGACCCTGGCGCTGGCGGCACTTGCCGCGCCGCTGCTGGTGCGGGCACGCCTGCTCTCGCCGTTGCTGGTGCTGCTGGCGGTGGCCAGCCTGGCGGTGATCGTCTTCGGGTTGGACGGGGTGATCGCGCGCTGGGAAGGCGGCCTGCTGCTGCTGGGCTTCGTTGGGCTGCTGGCCTTCGTGCTGCGGTACGGTCGGCGCGAATCCGAGCCGGTACGCGACGCGATTGCCAGCTATGCGATGACCCGCACCGGCTTGTTCCTCAATGTGCTGCGGGTGGTGTTCGCCGCGGTGTGTCTCTACTACGGCGCGCGCTGGGTCGTGGGTGCCGCGCCGGTGATGGGCGCCAGCCTGGGCTGGTCGCCGCTGCTGGTGGGCCTGTTGCCGGTGGCGATCGGTACCGCGCTGCCGGAAGTCGCTGCCGCGATCATCGCCGCGCGCCGTGGCCAGGGGGACATGGTGCTGGGCCACGTGATCGGCTCCAGCCTGTTCAACCTGCTGGTCGTGGTCGGCGGCATGGCCGCGCTGCGCCCGCTGGCGCTGCCCGAATCGTTCGTGAAGCTGGAGTTGCCGGCAGCGATCGCCTTCGTGCTGGTGCTGTACCCGATGCTCAAGGGCGACCTGACCATCAGCCGGCGCGAGGGCGGCATCCTGCTGGTGGCGTTCGTCGCGTGGATCGCGCTGGAGCTTGCGCTGATCGGGTAGGGACACGCCGCGCGTGTCCGTCCATCACCGCGCGGACACGCATGGGGTGTCCCTACGTCTCCGGGGGCGCGACAGGATCCGTGCGCGTGGCGCCGCGTTCGTCGTCATCGCGCCCGTCTGGCACGTCGCGCGGCAACGGCGGCGGCAACTGCTCCCCCTTCGCGGTCTCATGCCCCGGCAGGCTCGGTCGCTTTTCCATCATCAGCGACAGTGCGGCCTTGGCCATCATGTGCGCGCTGATCGGTGCGGTGATGAACAGGAACACGGTGATCAGCAGCTCGCGTGGCTGCGGGTCCTCGCCCAGGAAGATGTGGTACAGCACCGAGCCGAGCAGCACGCAGCCCACCCCCAGCGTGCTGGCCTTGGTCGGCGCATGCAGGCGCTTGAAGAACGTGTCCAGCTTCACCAGGCCCAGTGCACCGACCAGGATGAAGAAGCAGCCAAACAACAGCAGCAGCGACAGCGCGACCTGGATGAAGGTGATCATTCGACGATGTCCCGGCGCAGCACGAACTTGCTCAGCACCACGGTACTGCCGAAGCCGAGCATGGCGATCACCAGTGCGGCCTCGAAGTACACCGCTGAATTCAGGTACATGCCGAACAGCATCAGTTCGGCGATGGCCGTCACCGAGAGCGTGTCCAGTGCCAGGATCCGGTCGGGCACGGTCGGCCCGCGCAGCAGCCGCCAGGTGGCCAGCAGCATGGCCAGCCCGACGACGTGCATGCACACCACGATGGTGGTCTGGATGAAGGTGAAACCGGTCATGGGAAGATCTCCATCAGCGGGGCTTCGTAACGCGACTTGATCTGCTGGATGAGCGCATCCGGGTCGTCCAGGTGCAGTACGTGCACCAGCAGGTAGCGACGATCATCGGAGAGCGCGGCCGAGACCGTGCCCGGGGTCAGCGTGATCATGCTGGTGAGCGCGGCGATGCCATGGATGTTGGCGATGTCCAGCGGCAGCCAGATGAAACCGGGATGGATGCGGCGCTCGGGACCCAGCACCTGGATCGCCACGCGGATGTTGGAGACCAGGATGTCCCACAAGGTCACGCAGATCAGCTTCGGCACCGGCCGCAGCGAGCCGATCCGGGCGAACTCGCGGTCCAGCCGCGCCGCGAACAACGGCACTGCCACGCCGAGCACCATGCCGAGCAGGATCTGGCCGACGGTGAAGCTGTCGGACATCAGCACCCAGAACGCCACCACCGTCACGCTCAGCGAGGGCGACGGAACCAGGCGGCGGTACAGCGATCGGCGGTGGTTCATGGCTGGCGGATCTCCGGCGGGGTGCCGCGCTCGGCGTCGACATACTGCGCCGGGTGCAGCAGCTGTTCGGCCATGGCGTCGGTGTACTGCATCAGCGGGTTGGCGAACACGCTCATGCCGATGCCATAGCAGAGCAGCAGCGCGGCGGCGAACAGCTCCACCGTGCGGGTAGGGGCCTTGCGTGGAGGCGGCGTGCCTTCCTCCACCGCCGGGACGCGCCAGAACAGCCGGATCCCGCCGCGGGTGATGCCCACGATGACCATCAGGCTGCTGCCCAGCACCGCGGCCCACACCACGCCGGTGTAGGGCGCGGGCATCCCCGCCAGCAGTGCCGCCTTGGCCAGGAAGCCGGACAGCGGTGGCAGGCCGGCGACGGATACCGCGCCGACCAGGAACAGCACCGCCGGGGTTTCCTTGCCCGGCATCGGCGCGATGATCTCCTTGCGGTCGCTGGCACCGCCGCGACGGCGGCGGATCAGGTCGGCGATGAGGAACAGCGCGGCGGCCACGAAGGTGCTGTGCGGCAGGTAGTAGAGGCCGGCCGACAGCACCTCGGGGGTACGGATGGAGAACGCGATGAACAACGTGGCCGCCGACACCACCACCAGGTAGGAGATCAGCACGCGCAGCCGCGCCGCGGCGAGCACGCCCAGCCCGCCCAGCAGCAGGGTGGCCACGCCCGCCCACAGCAGCCACTGGCTGCCATAGCCGGCCATCGACCCCGCGTCGTCGCCGAACCACAGCGTGCTCACCCGCAGCATCGCGTACAGGCCGACCTTGGTCATGATCGCAAACAGCGCGGCCACCGCCGCTGGCGCGCGTGCGTAGGCTTCGGGCAGCCACAGGTACAGCGGCATCAACGCAGCCTTGCTGCAGAAGACCAGCAGCAGCAGGCCCAGCGTGGCCTTGACCAGGATCAGGTGGGTGGGCGGTACCTCGGCGATACGCTGCGACAGCTCGGCCATGTTGAGCGATCCCAGCGACGCATACAGCAGGCCCAGCGCGATCAGGAACAGGGTCGAGGCAGTGACGTTGAACACCACGTAATGCAGGCCGATGCGCATGCGCAGGCCACGCCCGCCACTGAGCAGCAGCCCGTACGACGCGATCAGCATCACCTCGAAGAAGACGAACAGGTTGAAGATGTCGCCGGTCAGGAACGCGCCATTGAGGCCGACCAGCTGGAACTGGAACAGCGCGTGGAAGTGCGGCGCGCGCCGGTCCCAGCCCGAGCAGGCGTGCAGCAGGCAGGGAATGGCCAGCAGCAGGGTGGTCAGCAGCATCCAGCTGGACAGGCGGTCGGCGACCAGCGCGATGCCCAGCCGTGACGGCCAGTCGCCCAGCAGGTACACCGCGATGGTGCCGTCGGCAGTCTGCGCGAACAGCAGCGCCACCGACGCGGCCAACGCGGCCAGCGTGGTCCAGGCCACGGTGCGCTGCACCTTCGGCCCATAGCGGCGGTGTTCGACGAACAGCGAACAGGCGGCGCCGAACAGCGGAACCAGGATCGGCAGGATCACCGCATGGTTCATGCGCCACCCTCCCGTCCGGGCGCGGTGTCGGGCTTCTCGGCCGCTTCATCTTCGTGCGCGTCGACGTGGTCGCTGTGGTTGTCGCTGCGGCTGCGCATGGCCAGCACGATGCTCACCGCGGTCATCGCGAATGCGATGACGATGGCGGTCAGCACCAGCGCCTGGGGCAGCGGGTCGGTGTAGTTGCCCAGGTTGCTGTCCAGGCCTTCCTTCAGCACCGGCGCCTTGCCGGTGACCAGGCGACCGCCGGAGAAGATCAGCAGGTTGGTGGCATAGGAGAGGAAGGTCATGCCGAGGATGACGTCGAAACTCCGCGCGCGCAGCAGCAGGTAGATGCCGATCGCACCGAGCACGCCGATCGCACTTGCCAGGGCCAGTTCCATCAGTGCATCTCCCCGGTACGTGCCGAACGGCGGTTGGGATCGATCTCACCCTTGCGGGCAGTGCGGGTGCGCGAAGGCTTCACCGTGGCCATCATCGACAGCATCAGCATCGCCCCGCCGAACACCACCAGGTACACGCCGGTGTCGAAGCCGATCGCACTGGCCAGCGGTACCGTACCGATCAGCGGCAGCTCCAGGTCGAGGTGGCCGCTGGTCAGGAACGGCACGCCGAACAGCATCGAGGCGCTGCCGCTCACAATGGCGATCAGCAGGCCTGCGCCGATGCAGCGGATGTAATCAAAGCCGAAGCGCGATTCCACCGACGCGGTGCCCTGGATGACGTACTGGATCAGCAGCGGCACCGCCAGCACCAGCCCGGCGATGAAGCCGCCACCCGGCGCGTTGTGGCCGCGCAGGAACAGGAAGATCGACACCGTGAGGGTCAGCGGGAACATGATCTGGGCAAGGTCGGCCGGCACCGGCAGCTTGACCGGCGGCCCGGGCATGACCTGCTCCGGTGCCATCCGGGTGCGCCGCAGCATCGCGTGCACCACCAGCGCGGCGATGCCGAACACGGTGATCTCGCCAAAGGTATCGAAGCCACGGAAGTCCACCAGGATCACGTTGACCACGTTCTCGCCGTAGGCTTCGGGCAGCGCGCGCGCGACCAGTTCGCCGGCCATGGTGTTGGGGGGCAGGGTCATCGCGCTGTAGGCCATTGCCGCCAGGCCGCCGCCACCGATCACCGCGATCAGCGCGTCGCGCCGTTTGCGCCAGCGCGACTTCTCCGGCGGCGACTGCGCCGGCAGGTAGTTCATGCCCAGCAGCATCAGGACCAGGGTGACCATCTCCACCAGCAGCTGGGTCAGCGCCAGGTCCGGCGCGGACAGGAACACGAAGGTGAGCGACACCATCAGGCCCACGCCACCGACCACCAGCACCGCCAGCATGCGCTGCCGGTACACGAACAGCGCGCCCAGCGCGCAGGTGATCATCACCAGCCACAAGGCCCAGCCCAGCAGCGGAATCGGTTGCGGCGAGGGCCAGTTGGGCGACGCCGGGTTGGCCACGAACGGCGCGGCCGCCACCACGATGGCCACCACCACCAGCGCCATCAGCATGCGCTGCAGGCTGCCGTTGGCCAGGCCCTGGGTCAGCCGGTGGGCGAAGCCGAACACCAGGTCCAGCTGCTTGTGGAACAGGTTGCGGCCGGTACTCCGGGTGACCACCGCATACAGATCGATCAGTCTGCGCAGCCCGAAGTACAGCACGATGCCGCCCAGCACGCCGGCGATGCTCATCACCAGCGGCAGGTTGAAGCCGTGCCAGACCGACAGGCTGTAGGCCGGCATGGCCGGGCCCAGGATCGAGGACGCCGCCGCATGCAGCACCGGTGCGACGGTGATGGCCGGCGCCACGCCGACCGCCACGCACACCACCACCAGGACCTCCACCGGCACCTTCATGAAACGCGGCGGCTCATGCGGCACCCGGTCCAGGTCGAGCGGCCCCTTGCCAAAGAAGGTGTCGTGCACGAAGCGCAGGCTGTAGGCCACGCCGAACACGCCGGCCAACAGCGCCGCGATGGATACCGCGATGCGCATGGGTTCTGGACCCTGCGCGGTGATCGCCTCGGCAAACAGCATTTCCTTGGACAGGAAACCATTGAGCAGCGGAATGCCGGCCATCGCCAGCGAGGCGATGATCGCCAACGCGCTGGTGAACGGCATCAGCCTGCGCAGGCCCCCCAGCCTGCGCATGTCGCGCGTGCCGGTTTCATGGTCGATGATGCCGGCGGCCATGAACAGCGAGGCCTTGAAGGTGGCGTGGTTGAGGATGTGGAACACGCCGGCCACCACCGCCATCGGCGTGGACAGCCCGAACAGCAGGGTGATCAGGCCCAGATGCGAGATCGTCGAATAGGCCAGCAGGCCTTTCAGGTCGTGCTGGAAGATGGCGTTCCAGGCGCCGATCAGCAGGGTCAGCGCGCCGATGCCGCTGACCGTATAGAAGAACAGGTCGGTACCGGCGAGTGCCGGGTGCAGGCGTGCCAGCAGGAACACGCCGGCTTTGACCATGGTGGCCGAGTGCAGGTAGGCCGACACCGGGGTCGGCGCGGCCATGGCGTGCGGCAGCCAGAAGTGGAACGGGAACTGTGCGCTCTTGGTGAAAATGCCGGCCAGCACCAGGAACAGGGCCCACGGGTACAGCGCGCTGGCGCGGATCGCATCGCCGGCGGCCAGCACCGCGTCCAGTTCGAAGCTGCCCACGATGCGGCCGATCAGCAGCACGCCGCCGAGCAGGGCCAGGCCACCGCCGCCGGTGACCACCAGCGCCATCCGCGCGCCCTCGCGCGCGTCCTGGCGATGCGACCAGAAGCCGATCAGCAGGAACGAGCTGATGCTGGTCATTTCCCAGAACACCATCAGCAACAACAGGTTGCCCGACAGCACCATGCCCAGCATGGCGCCCATGAACAGCAGCAGGTAGCAGTAGAAGCGATGGGCGTTGTCGCGGGGGCTCAGGTAGTAGTGGGCGTACATCACCACCAGCGCGCCGATCGCCAGCACCAGACCGGCGAACATCCAGGCCAGCCCGTCCAGCCGCAGCGAGAAGGCCAGCCCGATCTGCGGCAGCCAGTCCCCGAAACTGCGCACCACCCCGCCTTCGAGGATGGCGGGGGTGAGGGCGGCGAGCAACGCCAGCCCGCCCACCGGTGCGGCCGCGGCCAGCCAGGCAGCAGTGGCACGGGAGCCGCGGCGGAGCACAACCACCGCAACCGCCATCAGGAAGGGCAGCGCGAGCAGCAGGAGCAGGGTCGGATTCATGCAGGGAATGCGGGATTCACGAGCAGGCCTTTCAGTCTAACAGGCGGGGATTTGTCGCCGATATACCCGATTACGCCATCAACTGCATGCAACGTGCGTGATTCATCTTTTTGCGGCAGCGGACGCGCTCCATTCGGGCCCGTTCAAGGCCGTATGGAACGCATCCCGCCCCGTTCAGTCCGTCCATGTGGCTCCCGTTCAGCCCAGCAACCACGGGGGCTGCGCCGGGATGCAGTGAGTATCAAGGGTGAACGCCCCGACGCCCCCCGAGTGCCACCCAGGGCCATGCTGGACCCGCTGCCGTGGAGCAGGGGTGAGCTTCATCTCGTTCAGGTTCGGCGGCCCGGAGGTAGTGCCACGCCCTGCGTGGCAAGCGCCGTCAATGCGTCAGTAACGCCATCCCATCTGCCGATAGCCCTTGGCCATCACCCAGGCCGGGCCGATCAACAGATAGGTCAGGTCGGTCAGGAAGCTGGGCTTGCGCCCTTCGACCTTGTGGCCGATGAACTGGGCGATCCAGGCGACCACGAACACGCCCAGTCCCAGCCAGCCCAGGTTGGCCAGGCCGATTTCCGCTTCCAGCAGGCGGCAGGTGCAGCCGCACACGAACAGCAGCGCCAGCATGCCCAGGCCGAGCCGGCGCGAAAGCTTGTTGTAGAAACACCACGCGGTGAACATCGCCAGCCCCGCCCACACCCCGTACTGGAACCAGGTGATCAGCGGCGGCACGCACCACAGCAGGGCAATTACCGACCACAGGATCGCCGGCACCGCCACCACGTGGATGCGCTGGTTGAGCGTGTTGCGGTGGTCGTCGGAATAGCTGGCGAAATAGCGATCGATGGGCCGCACAAGCTGGGTCGTGGTGGACATTGCGCCTCCGGAGTGACCACAGGATACTCCCGCCAGCGGACGGGTGGAGCGGGGTGGGTAGAGCGGACTGTTAGTCCGCTGCTCCGCCGCAGCCGACTGACAGTCGGCTCTACCCCGCAGCCGACTGACAGTCGGCTCTACCCCGCAGCCGACTGACAGTCGGCTCTACCTCGCAGCCGACTGACAGTCGGCTCTACCGTTGGAGTGCGGGCTGCCGCACTCCATGCCGCCGGATTCGACCGGCCGCATCAATCGACCGAAATACCCGCCAGCCGCTGCAGGGCCTCGGCGTACTTGGCCCGGGTGCGTTCGATGACCTCGGCCGGAATGCGCGGGCCCGGGGCGGTCTTGCCCCAGTCCAGCGTCTCCAGGTAATCGCGGACGAACTGCTTGTCGTAGCTCGGCGGGCTGGTCCCCACTTCGTACTCGTCGGCCGGCCAATAGCGCGAGGAATCCGGGGTCAGCATCTCGTCCATGATGTACAGGCGACCATCGGCGTCGGTACCGAACTCGAACTTGGTATCGGCCAGGATGATGCCGTGCTCGCGGGCGTAATCGGCGGCGAACTTGTAGATGCGCAGGGTGGCGTCGCGCACGCGCTCGGCCAGGTCCGCGCCGACCGTCTTCACCATCGCATCGAAATCGATGTTCTCGTCATGGTCACCGACGGCGGCCTTGGTCGAGGGGGTGAAGATCGGCTCGGGCAGCTGTTCGGCCTGGCGCAGGCCGTCGGGCAGCTCGATGCCGCTGACCTTGCCGGTGCGCTGATAGTCCTTCCAGCCGCTGCCGATCAGGTAGCCGCGGGCGATGGCTTCCACCGGTACCGGCTTGAGCTTGCGGGTCACCACCGCGCGCTTGGCATACAGCGCCGCGTCCACGCCCTCGGGCAGCACACTGGCCACGTCGATGCCGGTGAGGTGGTTGGGCATCAGGTGCGCGGTCTTGGCGAACCAGAAGTTCGAGACCTGGCAGAGCATTTCGCCCTTGCCGGGAATCGGATCGGGAAGCACCACGTCGAAGGCCGACAGACGGTCGGTGGCGACCATCAGCAGGTAGTCCCCCGGCGGCGTGCCGGCGGGCAGCCGTTCGCGCGGAATGTCGAAAACATCACGCACCTTGCCGCGATGGCGCAAGGGCAGGCCGGGGAGATCGGATTGCAACAACGTGGTCGGCACGGGCACTCCTGGGGCTTCGTCGAGACGGCTGTCCAGGGCACCCGGAGGGCCCGCAGGGACAGCGGGCGGCCTAGTGTAAAGCGGGTTGGGGCCGCTGTGACGTAAAATGAGGTTCCTTTGTTGCCCCGGCCGCCCCGACGACCATGCGCTGGTACGGAAAACTGCTTGGATTCATCGCCGGCGCCCTGCTTTTCAGGCCCAATCCGCTGTTTGGTGCCGTAGTCGGCCTGCTGATCGGGCATGCCTTCGATGCCGACTGGTTCCGGCTGAACAGGGAGAACCCGTACCGGGAGCTGGGGCTGACCTCCGAGGCCACCGATGCCGAGGTCGACCTGGCCTACCGGCGGCTGATGTCCCAGTACCACCCCGACAAGGTCGTCGGCGCCGCCCCCGAGCTGCGCCAGCAGGCCGAGCGCAAGTCGCGCCAGCTCAATGCCGCCTACGACCGTATCAAGACCCTGCGCAAGCGCTGAGCGCGCGCGGCCCCTCTCCACGTCCTGAAGGCCCCGGCCATGTCCAACTGCATCATCGCCCCCTCCATCCTGTCCGCCAACTTCGCCCGTCTCGGCGAGGAAGTGGACAACGTGCTCGCCGCCGGCGCCGACTGGGTGCACTTCGACGTGATGGACAACCATTACGTGCCGAACCTGACCATCGGCCCGATGGTCTGCCAGGCCCTGCGCAAGCACGGCGTGACTGCCCCCATCGACGTGCACCTGATGGTGGAGCCGGTGGACCGCATCATCCCGGACTTCGCCGAGGCGGGTGCCACCTACATCAGCTTCCACCCCGAGGCCAGCCGCCACGTCCACCGCACCATCCAGCTGATCCGCTCGCTGGGCTGCAAGCCGGGCCTGGTGCTCAACCCGGGCACCCCGGTGGACATCCTCGACTGGGTGTTGGATGACCTGGACCTGGTTCTGCTGATGTCGGTCAATCCCGGTTTCGGCGGCCAGGCCTTCATTCCCTCTGCGCTGGACAAGCTGCGCGTGGTCCGCCAGAAGATCGATGCCAGCGGTCGCGACGTGCGCCTGGAGATCGACGGCGGGGTCAAGGCCGACAACATCGGCGCGATTGCCGCGGCCGGCGCCGATGCCTTCGTGGCGGGCTCGGCGATCTTCAACGCGCCGATCAGCTACAAGGACGTGATCGACCAGATGCGCCACAACGTGGCCAAGGCGCGGGGCTGAGCATGGGTGCGCCGGCGCTGCAGATCCGCGAGGCCACCGCTGCCGATGCCGCGCTGATCCTGCGCTTCATCCGCGAGCTGGCGATCTACGAAAAGGCCGAATCGTCGGTGCAGACCGACGAGGCCGGCATCGTCGCCAGCCTGTTCGGCGCGGGTGCCAAGGCGCGCGCGCTGATCTGCGAAGCCGGTGGCGAGGCGATCGGCTACGCGGTGTATTTCTACAACTACTCCACCTGGCTGGGCCGCAACGGCATTTACCTCGAAGACCTGTACGTGAGCCCGGCCAGTCGCGGCAGTGGCGCCGGCAAGGCCCTGTTGCAGCACATCGCACGCCTGGCCGTGGCCGAGGGCTGCGGCCGCTTCGAATGGTCGGTGCTGGACTGGAATGAGCCGGCCATCAAGTTCTATGAAGCCGCCGGCGCCAATCCGCAGAGCGAGTGGACGGTGTACCGCCTCGAAGGCGAAGCCCTGAAGGCGTTTGCCGGCGGAGATTGAACGCCTATATGGCGAAGGCCATCATCGGGGCTATCAATGTCTGAGCTGTAGCCGATAGGTACACATGCCTTGCCACGAAGATGTCCCCGTAACAGAATCGATCCATCCAGCCCTCCAAGTACGCCCCCCTACTGATCGCGGGACGGCCGAAACGGGGGCTTTTTTTTGATCACGCTCCGCGGAGTGGTCCGCCATTCCGCAAGGCCTGGTCGAGCATATAGACGGGATGCGCTCGGTCTGCCCCCGGCCCCAAAAAAAAGACCGCACTCTTGCGAATGCGGCCCTGGGAATAGCGGGAGGCTGATCCTGCCTCCATCCATCGTCCCTGCTATGGACTTCCATTCTCCGGGCGATCAGTGACCGTTTGATGACGTTCACTGCGCCTGAGCCACCGGGCTGGTAGCCTGCGCCTCCCCCTCCCATGGAAGTGCGGTATGCGTGGTCCTCGCTGGCGTCTGATCCTCAATGGCAAGTCCACGGGCAACGTCGAGCTGCGCGAGGCGGTGCATGCGCTTCGCGAGCAGGGGGTGACGCTCGAGGCCCGGGTCACCTGGGAAGACGGCGACGCCGAGCGTTACGTGGCCGAAGCCATCGAGCACGGCGTGGATACCATCATCGCCGCCGGTGGCGACGGCACCCTGAGCGAAGTGGCGGAAACGCTGGCCCACCGCGACGATGCGGCGGACGCGCTGCCGACCCTGGGGCTGGTGCCGCTGGGCACGGCCAATGACTTCGCTACCGCGGCGGGCATTCCCGACGAGCCGATCCAGGCGCTGCAGATGATCCTCGCCCAGCCGGCATGCCCGCTGGACCTGCTGCGGATCGACGCCGACGGTGACCTGTGGTGGTGCGCGAACGTGGCCAGCGGGGGCTTCGGCACCGAAGTGACGGTGGAGACCGACGAGGGCCTGAAGAAGGTGCTCGGCGGGCTGGCCTACCTGGTGACCGGCATCTCCCGCCTGGGCCGGATCGAGCCCATCCAGGCCCGGCTGCGCACCCCGGATTTCAGCTGGGAGGGCGGCTTCATCGCGCTGGGCATCGGCAACGGCCGCCAAGCCGGCGGTGGCCAGGTGCTGTGCCCCGAAGCGCTGGTCAATGACGGCCTGCTCGATCTCACCGTGATCCCGGAGCTGAGTGGCGAAGTCGCCTCGACCCTGGGCGCATTGATCCGTGGCGGCAAGCAGGGCGCGCTGGAGCAGGTCGCAGAACGCACCCGCGCGCCGTGGGTGGAAATCGAGGCCGACGAGCCGATGACCCTCAACCTGGACGGCGAACCGGTGCGCGCGCGCCGCTTCCGCATCGACTGCGTGGCAGCACGCGTGCGCATGCACCTCCCGCTCGACAGCGCGCTCCTGCAGTAGGCTGTTGCCGCACCGCTCGCCGTAGAGCCGGGCCCTGCCGGGCTGCTCAGAGCAGCGGAATATCCTCTTCCCTGGTCGGGAAGCCAAACGCCTCCCGCTTCTTGCGAATGTGCTCAGGCATCGGCGGACGCGGGATGTTGCGCGCGATCAGCCATTGCTGACATTTCTTCTGCCACGGAAGCAGATCGGGTGTTGTGATTTCCCAGTAGATGTCTTCGACCATCTTCTGCCTGGCGGTGCCATCCGATCTACTGGCCGACTGCTTCGACATCGTGGGGTCCGCGCCATGCTCAAGCAGCCAGTAGGCAGAATCGAATCCCCCTCGTCTTGTGTACCAGCTCAGAACCGTGTCATCGCCCATGCTCAGGCTGGATTCGTTGATGTTCGCGCCGTTCTCAATCAGCGTCTGGATGTTCTTCCACTGGTTCCCACTAAGGAATGCCTGAAGCAGGAGAGTCTCATTGTTGATGTTGCGTGTGTCCGGGTCGCCGCCATGTTTGAGCAGAAGCTCTAGGTAGCTTGGATCGTCCATTTTGGCTGCGTAGACCATGGCATTGTTGAAGTGAATCATCTCTCCATTCATGTGCTTGGACTCACGCACATTAGGATCAGCGCCCGCCTCAAGTAGCGCCCTCAGCCCCGCCAAGCTGCGGGCGCGTAGTGGCCACGCAATCAGTGGTATGCCATCGCGGCGTGCAAAGGAAGAGTCGGGATCTACGCCTTCATCTTTGATCAAGTGGCGGATGGTCTCCGCGTCCCCAGTCTCGGTTGCGACGGCAAGCTGCAACGCTTTGCCGTTGAAATAGTCGCCAGCGCCATGTGAAGACGACGCCGCGCAGCCACTGACCATGAGCAAAGTAAGTAGCGCCATGGCGGCGAGTGCAATTTTCCTGAAAACGGTGGTTGCAGGGGGCGAAACCAGTCTCAATTCTCGTCCTCGAAAGGGGGCAGGATGGGCAAGTCTTTAGAGAAGAGGCACGTCTTCTTCTTTGGTTGGGAACCCAAACGCTTCACGCTTCTGCCGGAGGCCGTCCGGCATGGGCGGCGGTGGAATATTCCGAGCGACCAGCCACTGCTGGCATTTCTTCTGCCAGGGCAGGAGATCTGGCGTGGTCACACCCCAATAGATGTGCTCCGCCATGATCATTCGATTGGGCTTGCCCGACGTTTTAGGCGGGGTAAGCATGATCGTCGGATCCGCACCATGCTCCATCAACCAGTACGCATGTTCGAAGGCGCCGCGAGTGGTATACCAGCTCAACACCGTATCGGCGCTTCCCCGATTTGCCTCATTGATGTTCGCACCATTCTCGACCAGGAGTTTGACGTTCTTCCACTGGTTGCCAGAGATGAAGGCCTGGAACAACAAGGTCTCGTTGGCAGAGTTACGAGTGTTGGGATCCCCGCCATGCTTGAGGAGCAGCTCAAGGAAGCGTGGATCGTCCATCTTGGCGGCGTAGACCACCGCGTTGTTGAAGCGGAGTTCGCGACCCTCCACTTGCTTCACCCGACGCGCGTTCGGGTCGGCGCCGTTTTCCAGAAGTGCGCGCATTCCCTCCAGGTTCCCTGCGCGCAGGGGCCATGCGACCAAGGGAATACCGTCGCGCTTGGCGAAGACACTGTCGGGATCGACCCCTTCATTTTTGATCAGTCGGCGAATGGTTTGCATATCGCCGGTTTCGGTCGCGATAGCCAACTCCAATGCCTTCCCATCGAAGTGGTCATCGGCGCCATGCGAAGAAGCTGCCGTGCAGCCACTGAACACAAGAAGCATCAGCCATGCGGTTACCGCCAGCGCGGCCTGCACTACATGAGTTGCTTCAACCTGTGGCAAGCCTTTCAACGCCGGTGCTCCGAGGATTCAGGATAGATGCCTTGTCAGAGAAGGGGGACGTCCTCTTCTCTCGTGGGGAACCCAAAGGCTTCACGCTTCTTGCGGATGTGCTCAGGCATCGGTGGACGCGGGATGTTTCGTGCGACCAGCCATTCCTGGCACTTCTTCTGCCAAGCCAGAAGTTCGGGCGTGGTGACGCCCCAGTAAATCTCCTCAACCATCATCTGTCGCGATGGAAGGTTGGATCCAGCGGGCGGGCGCGACGGAATGGTCGGGTCTGCGCCATGCTCCAGCAGCCAATAGGCAGAATCAAATCCACCCCGGCTGGTGTACCAACTCAGAACCGTGTCATCTCCCTTGCTGAGGTTGGACTCGTTGATGTTCGCGCCATGCTCCAGCAACGTCTGGATGTTCTTCCATTGATTGCCGCTGAGGAACGCCTGCAACATCAGCGTTTCATTGGCAGAATTGCGCGTGTTTGGATCTCCACCATGCTTCAGGAGCAACTCCAGAAATCGCGGGTCTTCCATTTTCGCGGCGTAGACCATCGCGTTGTTGAAGTGAATCTCTCTGCCGTTCATCTGTTTCACTTCGCGCGCATTCGGATCGGCCCCGTTGTCCAGCAGTGCGCGAAGGCCTTGCAGATTGCCTGCGCGGAGCGGCCACGCCACGATGGGGATCCCATCGCGACGCCCGAACGTAGAGTCGGGATCGACCCCCGCATCCTTGATCAAGCGGCGGATGGCTTCCGCGTCACCAGTCTCGGTAGCGACGGCGAGCTGCAACGCCTTGCCGTCGAAATAGTCGCCAGCGCCATATGAAGAAGATGCCGTGCAGCCACTGACAAGAAGTATAGTCAGAAATGCGATGGCAGCGGATGCAATCTTCGCGGCATGGAGTGCTTCAGGAGCGGGAAGTATTCTCAACTCTGGGGCTCGGAGAGGTTGAGGAGGGGCGCATTCTTAAAGAAGAGGAACATCCTCTTCTCTCGTTGGGAAGCCAAAAGCTTCGCGCTTCTGTCTGATTCCGTCTGGCATTGGCGGACGCGGGATGTTGCGCTCGATCAGCCACTGCTGGCACTTCTTCTGCCACGGTAGAAGATCCGGAGTGGTGATGCCCCAGTAGATGTGTTCCGCAACGAACATGCGGTCCGGCTCGCCGACTGATGACTTGAGCATCACACTCGGGTCCGCGCCGTGCTCGAGAAGCCAGTAAACGTGCTCGAAGGCGCCACGTCCGCTGTACCAGCTGACAGGGGTATCGGAAGGGCCGAGGCTGGGCTCATTCACGTCCGCGCCGCCCTCGACCAACTGCTTGACGTTGCTCCACTGGTTGCCGCTGATGAATGCCTGGTAGAGCAATGTTTCGTTGTTGGAGTTGCGCGTGTTGGGGTCGCCACCATGCTGCAGGAGCAATGCGAGAAAGCGCGGGTCGTCCATCTTGGCGGCGTAGACCATGGCATTGTTGAAGTGGACCACCTCACCGTTCATCTGCTTCACCAGCCGCGCATTGGGGTCTGCGCCGTTTTCCAACATGGCGCGCAAGCCATCCAGGTTCTTGGCCCGCAAGGGCCACGCCAGCAGTGGAACGCCATCGCGGCTGGAAAATGACTTGTCGGGTTCAACACCGTCGTCCTTGATAAGCCGCCGAATGGCATCTACATCGCCGTCTTCGCTGGCGATCGCCAGCTTCAAATCGCTCCCTGAGAAATACTGGTCTGCACCATGTGCGGACGTCGCGGCGCACCCACTGAGCGCAAAAAGTGTGAGCCATGCCGCACTTAGAAGCGTTTTTGTCATCAAGTTGTGAAGGCTCGCGCGCATGATCATCCTGATGTTGAGCCCCTGAAGGGGTGACATTAGCAAAACGTTCTGTTATTCGATAACCAGCGCGGTTCGGGGGGGGCGCGCGCCTTCACTGTGCAATGGAGCTTGCCATGAGTGGTCCCGATACTGAAACGCGCGCCCGCGCCATCCAAGAACAGAGTCGTCTTGTCGAGCAGCTGCGTGAAAGCGGCAACGATAGCGAAGCGGATCGTCTGCAGGAAACCTACCATGCGAGCGAGATGGCGGGTCTTGCCGCCGATGTCTATCAATCAGCCAAGGGCGATGGCAAACCACCTGTCGGTTGGATCCGCGCCAGTGCTGATCCGGAGGCCCTTCGAGCCGCTGGCATCAATATGACAGATGAAGAAGTTCGCAATCATCTCAGTCCCACGCAGTCTGGGTTCCGCGCAGAGATTTACGTTCCTGACAAGGGCGTATTGGGTGAGGGGGCCAAGCCGGTCGTCGTATTCAAAGGCTCGACAGGCGAAATCATCGATCCTTCCGTTCCGAGTGGTCGGCGCGAATCTGGCGGCGAGGACTTCCTCAACAATGGCCAGCAGGGTATCGGCATGCGTAGCGATTACTACGATCGCGCCATGACGCTGGCGGTACGTCTGCAAGACCGGGTCGGCAACAACTTCGAAATCGCCGGCCATTCGCTCGGCGGCGGCATGGCCTCCGCCGCCTCCGCCGTCACCGGTGCCCGCGCCACTACCTTCAATGCCGCCGGCCTGCATCCCGACACGCCCGCGCGTTTTGCCAAAGAAAACGGTCTGCCGACCTTCAATCCGCAGCAGACAGTGCACACCTACCAGGCCGCTGGCGAGGTGTTGAATGATGTACAGAACGGCATGCAGAAGCTCAGCGACGAACAGCGCGGGGGCTACGGTGTGCTCGCCAATGAGATGGGAATGCTGCTGAAAGAGCCGGCCATGCAGAAGCTGGTCGGCGACAAGCTTCGCGAGATGATGCCGGCGGGGGCGCAGACCTCGGCCGCGCAATTCGTCGAACAGCTGGCAACCAAGCCTGGGCAGGAGGCGCTGCGAAACATCCCGGTGGCGGCGGGCAAGCTTGAGTTGTTGCTTGACTCCAAGATGGTCGACCAAAGTGCCAAGGACGCCAGCATCGTCGACCGCCCGAACGTGGCCGCACCCAGCCAGGTGGCCGAGCTTGCTGGCCCGCTGTCACACGCGCTGCATGCCACTGGCTACGGTATGCGCGGTGGCCGCATCATCGGCGAGCAGGTCGAGCGGGTCGGCGCAGCTGGCGCGCACGTGCTGGACAGGGCGGGCGACGGTGCCGAGGTCGTGCTCAAGACCCAGGGCATGGCGATTGGCCAAGTGGTGAACTTCGGGTCTGTCACCCTGCAGGTCAGCACCAAAGCCAGCACCACTGTGATTGCGTCCGGACGCGAGCTGACCGGCGGCATCGAAGCCACCCTGCATAGGGCCGAATCGCAGGCGCGCTCGGGTGGCATGTCGGCACTGTCGTGGATAACCGACAAGGTCGGCCTGGACAGCGTGTCCGAGCGTCTGGCCAAGGAAGCCGAGCGCACCCGCAACGACGGCGAACACCGGGCACAAAGCGCCACCCGCCACGCGCAGTCCGACGCAGATGGCATCCGTGCGATGGGCGACCGCAGCGCCGCCGCCATTGGCCACAATGGTCAGTGGGTGGCGGGCAAGCTACAGAACGGGTTCGCCACCGCCGGCGCCTATGTGGACAGCGGTTACGATCTGGCTGCGTCCCATGTGAAGGGCATCAGCGCGCACGCTCCGGCCGTCTTCGCTACGGTGGGCGGAGCAGGGGCCGGTCTCACCACGGCCGCGGCCACCCACGTGCCGGCGGGGCCGCCACCGCTGGCGCTGCACAACCTCTCAAACCTCGCCAAGTCTGCGCGGGTGATCGAGGGGCTCAGCCCTTCCTTCGGCGAGGCGGCAGCGCGCCACGGCATGGCCGATACCGTCATTCCGAGTCTCGATGCCGAGCTGATCAAGCAGGAAGCGCGGGCGCGCGCGCTGCTGGAGCAGCATGAGCGCATCCAGCACCCGACGGAGAAGCACGCGGCCGTCGCCGCCGAGCCGTCCACGCTGGTGGTCGGCATCAACGATCCCGGCCACAGGCAGTACCACATGTTCCAAGGCGCCCAAGCCGGGGTGCACGGCATCGATGCCGCCCACAACCGCGTGCCCGACCTGCAGAGTGACCAGCTGGCCGGTGCGCTGGCGGCGAAGGCCACGCAGGAGGGTCTGGAGCGCATCGAGCGGGTCGTGCTCAGCGAGGACCGCACCCGCGTGTTCGCGGTAGATACCCAGGATCTCACCTCCGTGCACCGCCACCTGGCGCAGGTGGACGTGGTGGCCGGCCGGCAGCAGCCGCTCAGCGTGAGCACCGAGCAGGTGGCCGAGGTCAACCGCCAGCAGGAACGCGCCGCTGCTGCCCCGGCGCTGGTGGCTGACCTGGGCGCCGAACAGCAGCGCGAGCAGGAGCAGCAGGCGGCGCGCCGGATGGGATGAGGCGGGGCAGGTGGGGACCGGCGGCGGCCGCTGGAACGGCAGGAACGGCGGGATTGGTTGGAACGGCGGGACCGACGGGAACGCCTGCACCGGCGGGAATGCCTGGAACGGCCGCAACAGCTGGAACGGCTGGAACGGCTGGAACGAGGGTAGTGCCGACTGTTAGTAGGCTGCTTGACCGGGCAGCCGACTAACAGTCGGCGCTACCTCCGCCACCTCCGCCTGAGGCCATTGTCCATCCGGCCGCGCCACGGCCCGGGTTCCATCCGGTGGCGCCAATGCGGTACAGTCGCCGGGTGTCCATTCTGACGACCCCGCATACCCTTTCTTCCGCTCGCCGTGGTTGGCGATGGTGGCCTGTTGCCGTCGTCCGTCCCGCCACCGCCGTTTCCCGGAAGGAAAGTCGTCTTGATCACGCTCGAGCAGTTCCAGCAGCAGGCCGCTGAAGGCCACACCCGCATCCCCGTCGTCCGTGAAGTGCTGTCCGACCTGGACACGCCGCTTTCGGTCTATCTGAAACTCGCCGACGGCCCGCACACCTATCTGTTCGAATCGGTCGAAGGCGGCGAACGCTTCGGGCGCTATTCCATCATCGGCCTGCCGGCCCGCCGCGTGTACGCCTTCCACGGCCACACCCTGACCGTCAGCGAAGCGGGCCAGGTGGTCGAAACCCGTGACGTGGCCGACCCGTTCACCGAAGTGGAGGCGCTGCGCAGCGCCCATTCGGTGCCCAAGCTGGCCGGCCTGCCCGGCTTCACCGGCGGCCTGGTGGGCTGGTTCGGGTTCGAATGCATCGGCTACATCGAACCGCGCCTGGCTCCGCCGCGCGGCCGCGACGAGCTCGGTACCCCGGACATCCTGCTGCTGCACTCCGAAGAACTGGCGGTGTTCGACAACCTCAAGGGCCGCCTGTACCTGATCGTGCACGCCGACCCGGGCCAGCCCGGTGCATGGGACGAGGCGCAAACGCGGCTGGACGGCCTGGTGGCCAAGCTGCGCGCACCCGGCGCGGGCTACCCGGTGCCGATCACCCGCGACGTGCTGGACGAAAACGACTTCGTGTCCGGCTTCACCCGCGAAGGGTTCATTGCCGCCGTGGACAAATCCAAGGAATACATCCGCGCCGGCGACATCTTCCAGGTGGTGCTCAGCCAGCGCCTGAGCGTGCCGTTCAAGGCGCGCCCGGTGGATGTTTACCGTGCACTGCGCGCGCTGAATCCGTCGCCGTACATGTACTTCCTCGACACCGGCGACGTGCAGGTGGTCGGCTCCTCGCCGGAAATCCTCGTGCGCCTGCAGGACGGGGAAGTGACCGTGCGCCCGATCGCCGGTACCCGCCCGCGCGGCGCCACGGTGGAAGAGGACAACGCACTGGAAGCCGAACTGCTGGCCGATCCGAAGGAGCGCGCCGAGCACCTGATGCTGATCGACCTGGGCCGCAACGACGCCGGCCGCGTTTCCAAGGCCGGCACGGTGGAAGTAGGCGAGCAGTTCGTGATCGAACGCTACAGCCACGTCATGCACATCGTCAGCGAAGTGACCGGGCAGCTGCAGCCGGGCCTGAGCTACGCCGATGTGCTGCGTGCCACGTTCCCGGCCGGCACGGTCAGTGGCGCACCGAAGATCCGCGCGCTGGAAGTGATCCGCGAGCTGGAGCCGATCAAGCGCAATGTCTACGCCGGCAGCATCGGTTACATCGGCTGGCACGGCGATGCCGACACCGCGATCGCCATCCGTACCGCGGTGATCAAGGACGGCCGCCTGCACGTGCAGGCCGGTGCCGGCATCGTCTACGACTCGGACCCGGGCAATGAATGGGACGAGACCATGAACAAGGGCCGCGCATTGTTCCGCGCCGTCGCCCAGGCCGCCAAGGGCCTGTAATTCACCCGGTTGCCGGCCAACGGCCGGCGCTACCGATTCCGTATTGCATCCTTGATTCCAGGAATTTGCCATGTTGTTGATGCTCGACAACTACGACAGCTTCACCTACAACCTCGTGCAGTACCTGCAGACGCTGGGTGCCGAAGTAAAAGTGGTGCGCAATGACGCGTTGAGCGTCGATGAGATCGCCGCGCTCGCGCCCGAGCGCATCGTGATCTCGCCCGGCCCGTGCACGCCCAACGAAGCGGGCGTATCACTGGAGCTGATCCGGCGGCTGGGGCCGACCACGCCGATCCTGGGCGTGTGCCTGGGCCACCAGGGCATCGGCCAGGTGTACGGCGGCGATGTCATCCGCGCCGGCACCATCATGCATGGCAAGACCTCGCCGATCCGGCATGAAGGCAAGGGCGTGTTTGCCGGCCTGCCGGACCGCTACCAGGCTACCCGCTACCACTCGCTGGTGGTGGACAAGACCACGCTGCCGGACTGCCTGGAAGTGACCGCCTGGACCGAGAACGAGGACGGCACCATGGAAGAGATCATGGGCCTGCGCCACCGCGAACACCCGGTGGAAGGCGTGCAGTTCCACCCCGAATCGATCCTCACCGAGCACGGCCACGCCCTGCTGAAGAACTTCCTGCAGCGCTGAGGCGCCGCATCCGTACTGCAAAGGAATCCACATGACCTTCTCCCCCCAGGAAGCCCTGCAACGCACCATCGAACACCGCGAGATCTTCTTCGACGAGATGGTCGACCTGATGCGCCAGGTGATGCGCGGTGAGGTGTCGCCGGTGATGACCGCCGCGATCCTCACCGGCCTGCGGGTCAAGAAGGAAACCGTGGGCGAGATCGCCGGTGCTGCGACGGTGATGCGCGAGCTGGCGCTGGCCGTGCCGGTCGAAGACCGCACGCATCTGATCGATATCGTCGGTACCGGTGGCGACGGCTCGCATACCTTCAACATCTCTACCTGCGCGATGTTCGTGGTGGCGGCGGCGGGCGCGAAGGTCGCCAAGCATGGCAACCGCAGCGTCTCGTCCAAGTCCGGCAGTGCCGATGCGGTCGAAGCACTGGGCGCGATCATCGAGCTGCGTCCGGAGGAGGTGGCCCGCGCGATCAGTGAAACCGGCATCGGCTTCATGTTCGCCCCCATGCACCACCCCGCCATGAAGGTGGTGGCCCCGGTACGGCGCGAAATGGGCGTGCGCACCATCTTCAACATCCTCGGCCCGCTGACCAACCCGGTCGGTGCCACCAACGTGCTGATGGGCGTGTTCCATCCCGACCTGGTCGGCATCCAGGCACGCGTGTTGCGCGAGCTGGGCGCCGAGCGCGCCATGGTGGTCTGGGGCCGCGACAACATGGACGAGATCTCGCTGGGCGCCGGTACCCTGGTGGGCGAGCTGCGCGATGGCAAGGTGCGCGAGTACGAGATCCACCCCGAAGACTTCGGCATTGCCATGTCGGCCAGCCGCAACCTCAAGGTGAGCGGGCCGGAAGAATCCATCGCGATGCTGCGTGGAGTGCTCGACGACCAGCCCGGGCCGGCGCTGGACATCGTGGCGCTCAATGCCGGCGCGGCGCTGTACGTGGCCGGCGTGGCCAGCAGCATCGCAGACGGCCTGGCCCGTGCCCGTGCGGCCATCGCCGACGGCAGCGCACGCCAGCGCATGCAGGATTACGTGGATGCCACCCAGCGCATCCGCCACGCGGGCTGAGCCCGATTTCACGCTTTGCTGCCGGCTGGCCGATAATGGCCGGCCTGAAGGACCCCGAACGACATGAGCGACAAGAGCGACATCCTCGAGACCATCCTGGCCCGCAAGGCCGTTGAAGTGGCCGAGCGCCGTGCGCGGGTTCCGCTGGAAGCGCTGCAGGCGCGCCTGGCCGAGGCCCCGCCGGTGCGCGGCTTCGCCGAGGCGCTGCGCGCGGCGATCGCGGCCGGTGACCCGGCGGTGATCGCCGAGGTCAAGAAGGCCAGTCCCTCCAAGGGCGTGATCCGCCCGGACTTCCACCCGGCCGATATCGCGGTCAGCTATGAATTCGGCGGTGCCAGCTGCCTGTCGGTGCTGACGGATGTGGACTTCTTCCAGGGCGACGATGCCTACCTGCAGCAGGCGCGCGGGGCCTGCACGCTGCCGGTGCTGCGCAAGGACTTCGTGATCGACGCCTACCAGGTCTACGAAGCCCGCGTGCTGGGTGCCGACTGCATCCTGCTGATCGTGGCCGCGCTGGAAGACCGCCAGCTGGCCGAGCTGTCCGACCTGGCGATGCAGCTGGGCATGGACGTTCTGGTGGAGGTGCACGACATCGACGAACTGGAGCGCGCCATCCAGGTGCCGGTGCCGCTGATCGGCATCAACAACCGCAACCTGCGCACCTTCGAGGTGTCGCTGCAGACCACCCTGGACATGCGCCAGGCCGTCCCGCGCGACCGTCTGCTGGTGACCGAAAGCGGCATCCTGGGCCCGGACGACGTGGCGCTGCTGCGCGGCAACGGGATCAATGCGTTCCTGGTCGGCGAGGCCTTCATGCGGGTGGAAGAGCCCGGCGAGGGCCTGCGTCAGCTATTCTTCAGCGCATGACTGCGATCTACCCGACTCCGCGCGACGACGCGCCGCTGGTGGTCTTCGACTTCGACCACACCCTCTACGACGGTGACTCGGGCAGCCACCTGTTCGCTTCGCTGATCAAGCGCAATCCTTTGCGGCTGCTGGCCGCACTCCTGGTGACGCCGCTGGCCGGACCGCTGGTGGCGATGCTGCCGACCCGGCGTACCGGCATTTCGGTCTATGTCTGGATCGCCACGTTCGGCCTGCACCGGGCGCGCGAATTCAACCGGGTCATCGACGCCTACGTGCTCAAGCATGAGGCACAACTGCGCGCCAAACTGCTGCCGCAGGCATTGGAGGTGTTCGCCGCGCACCGCGCGCAGGGCGACCGCGTGGTGGTGGCCACCGGCGCGCCGCCGGAGCTGGCGCGGGCAATCCTGGCCTTCGTCGCCCACCAGGGCGTGCCGGTGATCGGCAGCGAAGTCGGGCCACGCCTGGGCGCGGTCGGCGCCACCCGCCACTGCCATAACGAAGAGAAGATGCGCATGCTGCGCGAGCGCGGCTATGGCGACATCGACGTGGCCTATTCGGACAGCACCGCCGACCTGCCGCTGCTGCTGGCCGCGAAGGAGCCGGTAGTGGTGAACCCGAAGGTGTCCAAGGTCGCGTACTTCCAGCAGGTGCTGAAGCCCGGTACCCGGATCCTCAATTGGGGTTGCGTGGATCGCGGCGGCGACCGCTGAGGTCGCTATCTGCGGGGCCGGCCGACGGCCGGCGCCGCAGAGGCGTATCGACCAACGGTCGATACCTACCGGGTGCGTCTTGCCGGGATGTGCAGCGGGCGCCCCGGCCCCACCCCGGTGGGACCCCCGGCCTCACGCCGGTAGCGCCCTACCGTTGGTAGGGCGACGGCGCACAGCGCCGCGCGTTACCCCGCCAGCCAGCCGTGCACCGCGCCGCCGATCTGGTACAGGCTGATCGACAGCACCAGCACGCCCACGGCCACCAGCACCCAGCGCTCCTTGACCCGCTTCACCAGCACCGCGGCCAGCGGCGCGGCCATCATGCCGCCGATCAGCAGGCCGGCCACGATGTTCAGGTATTGCAGCCCCATCGACAGCAGGAAGGTGATCGACACCGCCAGGGTCACCACGAACTCGGCGGCATTGACCGTGCCGATGGTGGTGCGCGCCTGCCCGCCACGGGCGAGCAGGGTGGAGGTGGCCACCGGGCCCCAACCGCCGCCGCCGCTGGCGTCCAGCAGGCCGGCGAAAAAGCCCAGCACCGGGACCCGCTTCACTTCCTGGCGCGGCACCAGCCGCCCAGCCGCGCGCAGCAGGATGAAGATCGCCAGGACCAGCAGATAGGCGTAGATGAAGGGGCGGATGGCCTCGCCCGGCAACTGGGTCAACACGTAGGCGCCCACCACCCCGCCGACCGCGCCGGGCAGGGCCAAGCGCAGGAACAGGCGCTTGTCCACATTGCCGGCGACCAGGTGCGAAACGCCGGAGGCGCCTGTCGTGAACACCTCGGCGGTATGCACGCTTGCGCTCACCGCTGCGGGCGGAATGCCCATGCTGAGCATCACCGACGAGGACACCAGCCCGAACGCCATGCCCAGCGCGCCATCGACCAGCTGCGCGCCAAGCCCGATCAGGATGAACCAGTAGAATTCGCTGCCAGGAGTCATGCCATCACCCTAACGGCAATGCGTGAACGACGCTGTCATGGCCGTCGGTAGCGCCGGCCGTTGGCCGGCAACCGGAATCACCGGGTGCCGTACAGCACCACCGTCTTGCCCCGGGCATGCAGCAGCCCGTCGCTCTGCAGCTTCTTCAGCACGCGGCCGGCCATCTCACGCGAGCAGCCGACCAGCCGCGCCAGCTCCTGGCGGGACACCCGCAGCTGGGTGCCCTGGGGGTGGCTCATGGCTTCCGGCTCGCGGGCCAGATCGTGCAGGGTCCGTACGATACGGTCGGTGACATCCAGGAACGCCAGCCGGCTGGCCTTGCGGCTGGTGTCCAGCAGGCGCTTGGACACCTGCTGCCCCAGCGCGTACAGCAGCCGTGGGGCATCGGTGGAGAGCGGCCCCAGGAACAGCTGGTGCAGGCGCTCGTAGCTGATCTCGGCCAGCTCGCAGGGGGTACGGGTGCGCAGGATCACCTCGCGGCGTTCGGTTTCCACGAACAGGCCCATCTCGCCCACGAACTCGCCCGAGCCGAAGTAGCCCAGGACCAGCTCACGGTCGTCATCTTCCTCGGCAATTATGGAGACCGAGCCGCTGATGACGTAATAGAGGGTGCCGGCAGGGTCGCCAGGGCGGAAAACATCGGTGCGGGCCGGGTAACGGCGTCTGTGGCTGTGGGCCAGAAAGCGGTCAATGGTGGCGATGTCCAGGGCCAATGGACTTGTGGCAAGGCGCACAGATGACACGTTGAGGCGCTCCCTTTGCTCATGAACAATTCACGGCTATGTGCCGCGAGCTTAACGATCAGGGTTGTGAAGGGCAAACCCCAACACAGCAACTTGTTTCAATGCAAGTTTCGCCCTCGATCAGTTTGCCCCATAATTGATCCTTTCCCACCACACACAGGATCGACCGCCGTGGTCAAGCCGTTGCCTCGCCTGAGGTTGCAGGGTTTCAACAACCTCACCAAGGCGCTGAGCTTCAACATCTATGACGTGTGTTACGCGCGCACCGAAGAGGAGCGCCAGCGTTACATTGAATACATCGATGAAGAGTACAACGCCGATAGGCTGACTCAAATCTTGACCGATGTCGCCGAGATCATCGGCGCCAACATCCTCAACGTCGCGCGCCAGGACTACGATCCGCAGGGCGCGTCGGTGACGATCCTGATCTCCGAAGAACCGGTGATCGACAAGAAGCTGGCGGGCAAGGAGCTGATCTCCGATGCCGTGGTAGCGCACATGGACAAGAGCCACATCACCGTCCATACCTACCCCGAAACCCACCCGCAGGAAGGCATCGCAACGTTCCGCGCGGACATCGATGTGGCTACCTGTGGCGTGATTTCGCCGCTGAAGGCGCTGAACTACCTGATCGAGAGCCTGGAATCGGACATCGTGATCATGGACTACCGCGTCCGTGGCTTCACCCGTGACGTGAAGGGCAAGAAGCACTACATCGATCACAAGATCAACTCGATCCAGAACTTCCTGGCCAAGAACATCAAGTCGCGTTACGAGATGTTCGACGTCAACGTCTATCAGGAAAACATCTTCCACACGAAGATGCACCTGAAGGACTTCGACCTGGACCAGTACCTGTTCGAGGAAAAGGCCAAGAACATTTCGTTCAAGGAACGGATGAAGATCGAAGCGCTGCTCAAGCGCGAGATCGAAGAGCTGTTCCACGGGCGCAATCTGTCCGAGTAAGACCCCGCGACACCGTTCGGGCCCCGGCCCGGATGGCGCCGCACCAGGCGGGACGTCCCGCTCTGTGGAACATCTGTTTTGCGCAGAATCAATGTTCCACGGCATGCTACCGACGACGGTCCGGTGTGAAGACACCGGGCCGTTTTGCTTTTGTTTAGGAGGCACCCATGCCCTGGATCTACCTGCTGCTGGCCGGCATCTTTGAAATCGGCTTTGCGATCGGAATGAAGTACTCGGACGGCTTCAGCAAACCGTTGCCTACGCTCGCCACGGTGGGCGCGGCGCTGGTCAGCCTGTACCTGATGAGCCAGGCGATGAAGAGCATCCCGGTCGGCACCGCCTACGCGATCTGGACCGGCATTGGCGCCTTGGGCGTGGCCACGCTGGGCATCTTCCTGTTCGGCGACAGTGCCTCGGCGCCACGCCTGGCCTGCATCGGCCTGATCGTGGCCGGGGTGACCGGGCTGAAACTGGTTTCGGGGTGAGCCCGCCTTCGGCGCCGCCCTACCAACGGTAGGGCGCTACCACGTGCCTCCCGCCACGGTGGATCCATGGCCGCCGCGGATTCCCGGCGGCGCATCGCCGATCACCATGCATCCCGATCACGCCGGATCCCCGTCACGGTGGATCGCCGATCACGCCGGATTGCCGATCACCGCGGCCCCCGATCCCGCTGGATCGCCGATCAACGCGGACCCCGATCCCGCCGGAGCTGCGGTAGGTATCGACCGTTGGTCGATACGCGTTACAACCGGTACGCGATGGTCTTCATGGCCTTGGATGCCAGGGCCATCACCCCCGGGATCGGGAAGGGCAGCTTCCGCGCGCCGGCGTGTTCGGCATGGTCGGCGTGCCTGGCCTCGTCGATCTTCATCACCTTGAGGATCTCGCGGCTGCGCTGGTCGACCGGAGGCAGGGTGTCCAGATGTTCGTCCAGATGGGCTTCCACCTGCCGCTCGGTTTCCACCACGAAGCCCAGGTTCCAGCCATCCCCGCGCAGCCCGGCCAGGGTGCCGATGGTGTAGCTGCCGGCGTACCAGATCGGGTTGAACAGGCTGGGACGGCTGTCCAGCTCACGCAGGCGCCGGGCGCACCAGGCAAGGTGATCGGTTTCTTCCTGGGCCGCTTCCAGCAGGTGCGCGCGGGTTTCCGGCTCGCGCGCTACCGCGGCCTGGCCGAAATACAGGCCCTGCGCGCAGACCTCGCCCACATGGTTGATCCGCATCAGGCCTGCCGCATGGCGGCGGGCAGGCGCCGGCATCGGCGCGTCCGGCGTCGCTTCGGCCGGGTAGGGGCGGCTTGCCGGCGGGTTCCCGAACACCGTGTCCAGGGCACGCTGGGCCTCGGTCAGCAGGTGGTCGAGCGGGGTGATCTGGCGGAGCACGGTCATGCGGGAAGGCGTCGCAGCGGGGGAGGCTTGATTCTGGCCCCCGGGAGCGGCCCTGCCAACCCGCCGCCGGGGCGATTTGCATGTGCGCGGGATGGCCGGTACAATCCCGCCTCTTCACAACGCGTGGCAGAGTTCCGGCCGCTCCATGGCCGCAATGAGCCCGACCTACCTGAGTTCTTCCATGAGCACTTTCACTGCAAAGTCCGAGACCGTCCAGCGCGACTGGTATCTCGTCGACGCCTCCGGCAAGACGCTGGGCCGTCTGTCCACCGAGCTGGCCCGCCGTCTGCGCGGCAAGCACAAGCCGGTCTACACCCCCCACGTTGATACCGGTGATTACCTGGTTGTCATCAATGCAGAAAAGATTGCCGTCACCGGCAACAAGCTGCAGGACAAGCTGTACCACCGCTTCACTGGCTACATCGGCAACCTGAAGACCGAAACCCTGGCCCAGGCGCTCGAGCGCCACCCGGAACGCGTCATCGAAACCGCCGTCAAGGGCATGCTGCCGAAGGGCCCGCTGGGCCGCGCCATGTACCGCAAGCTCAAGGTGTACTCGGGTTCCGAGCACCCGCACGCCGCTCAGCAGCCCCAGGTTCTGGATATCTAATCATGGCTATCACTCAAAACTACGGCACCGGCCGCCGCAAGTCCTCCACCGCCCGCGTGTTCCTGCGCAAGGGCGCCGGCACCATCACCGTCAATGGCCGTCCGCTGGACGAGTTCTTTGGCCGTGAGACTGCACGCATGATCGTGCGTCAGCCGCTGGAACTGACCAAGAACACCGAATCGTTCGACATCGTGGTCACCGCCGCTGGCGGCGGCACCACCGGCCAGGCCGGTGCGATCCGCCTGGGCATCGCCCGCGCGCTGGTCGAGTACGACGAAACCCTGAAGTCCGAGCTGCGCAAGGCTGGCTTCATGACCCGTGACGCCCGTGAAGTCGAGCGTAAGAAGGTCGGCCTGCACAAGGCACGTCGCGCCACCCAGTTCTCCAAGCGCTGATCCATCGCGCCTGGCGTGGGATCCTTCGGGATCCCGCTGGGAGGAACGCAAAAGCCCGGCTTCGGCCGGGCTTTTGTCGTTCCAGGACCCGAAGCGCGGCTCAGACCGCGCCCGGTTCGCCCTTGGCCTTGCTGCGGGGCCAGTAGCCGCCGCCCCGCTTGGGTGCCGGTGCGCGCTTGCGTGGGCGGTCGTGCCCCGCTGCATTGCCGGGCATCCACGCTTCCTGCGCCGACCGGGGCATCGAGTCGACGCCGCTGCCGGCCACGCCCCGCGCCAACGGGGCCAGGTGGCGCAATGCCCGCGCGTACACGCCGCGCTTGAACATCACCACGTGTTCCACCGGGTACCAGAAGTCGACCCAGCGCCACTGGTCGAACTCGGGGCTGTCGGTATGGTCCAGTTTCACGTGCGATTCGTCGCCGGCCAGGCGCAGCAGGAACCACACCTGCTTCTGGCCGATGCAGACCTGCTTCTCATTGCGGCGGACAGCCCGGGCCGGCAGGCGATAGCGCAGCCAGCCCGGCGTCGCGCCAAGCACTTCCACGTGCTCGGGCAACAGGCCGGTTTCTTCATGCAACTCGCGATACATGGCTTCGACCGGCGTCTCGTCGGTATTCATGCCGCCCTGCGGGAACTGCCAGCCATCCCGGCGCACGCGTCGTGCCCAGAACACCTGCCCGTCCTGCCGCATCAGCACAATGCCGACGTTCGGTCGATAGCCGTCCGGATCGATCACGATGCGGACTCCTAGAAAATCTACTGTCCGGGACTGTGACACGCCCGCTGCCCACTCACAAGCGCGGTGAAAAAGTGTTGACAGATTCCGTTTACATCCCCAGAATTGCCGGCTCACCAGGGCTATGTAGCTCAGCCGGTTAGAGCACAGCACTCATAATGCTGGGGTCGGTGGTTCGAGTCCACCCATAGCCACCAAGTTCGCTTGGTTTACTGGTGAAAAAGTGCAATAATCGCACGCCTGTTTTGCCCCGTCGCCAAGCGGTAAGGCACCTGACTCTGACTCAGGCATTCGGTGGTTCGAATCCATCCGGGGCAGCCAAACACTGAAAAGACCGATCGAAAGATCGGTCTTTTTTTTTGCCTGAACGGGCGGCAGGCTGAACGGTATCGAGAATGATTCATTTACGAAATTGACAACCATTCTCGTTTCGATTGGAATAGTCAAAGGCCGATCCGGGCCTGTCTGACGAGTCCGCACGTGTACGTCTGCATCTGCAACGGGGTTACCGACCACCAGATCCGCGAAGCCGCCCAGAGCGGTGTCGCCAGCGTGTCCGAGCTGACCATGCGCACCGGCTGCGGTGCCACCTGCGGCTCCTGCCTGGACATGGCGGCCGACCTGCTGAGCCGGGCGCGCAACACCCATGACCTGCCGCTGCCCGTGCTGGGGTTGGTTGCCTGACGGCAACCGCCAGGGCTACCCGACCAACGGTCGGGTACTACCGGATCGTTTCAGCACGCGGGATGGCATTCCGCCGAAAAGCGCGACCGAGCATGATTCGCGTTCCCTCATTGTGTGCGGGGACGCGCTACAGTGCCCGCGTTTTCACGCTGCAGGAGCACGCTCATGAAAGGCGACGCCAAGGTCATCGAATTCCTCAACAAGGTCCTCTACAACGAGCTGACCGCGATCAACCAGTACTTCCTGCATGCCAAGATGCTGAAGAACTGGGGTCTGAAGGAACTGGCCGACCACGAATACAAGGAGTCGATCGAGGAGATGAAGCACGCCGACGTGCTCTCCGACCGCATCCTGTTCCTTGAGGGACTGCCGAACTTCCAGGCGCTGGGCAAGCTGCGCATCGGCGAAAACCCCACCGAGATCCTGCAGTGCGACCTGGCGCTGGAGCGTGAGGGCACCGTGACCCTGCGCGATGCGGTGGCCTACGCCGAATCGGTGGGCGACTATGTCAGCCGCCAGCTGTTCGTGAAGATCCTCGACAACGAGGAAGAGCACATCGACTGGCTGGAAACCCAGCTGGAGCTGATCGAGCGTATCGGCGAGCCGAACTACCTGCTCACCAAGCTGGAAGAGTGACTCACCGCGTCGCGGTGGCGCGCACGCTGGCCTGGTAGCCGGCCAGCGCCAGCCGCGCACGCGCGTACTCGGCAATCAGCAGCGCCACGGCCACGGCCGGGCGCTCCAGCGTGCCGGCGCGGGCGTCGTGTTCGATCCGGCGCGCCGCGACCGACAACGCCATCGCCCCGACGTTCGCACTGGCCGATTTGAGGCTGTGCGCCAGCGCGCGCAGCTTTTCCAGGTCGCCGGCGACCGAGGCGTCCTGGAGCTGCCGGATCAACGGCGGGGTGTCTTCCAGGAAGACGGCGATGATGATGGCCGTCTCGGCACCGATCACGTCCTGCAGCTCGTCCAGCACCGCCGCATCCAGGATGACGGGCGCACCCTCGTCGCTGCCCTCGTCGGCCACCCGCGCGGGCAACGGCGGCGGCAGCGGAGTCGGAGCTGGCACCCCTGCCGGCGCAATGCGCAGGTCTGCGGCGTGGTCGTCCATCGTCAGCTGCCAGCGCAGCAGGCAGGCCTGCAGCGACTCGCGGTTGACCGGCTTGGAGAGGTAATCGTCCATGCCCGCCTGCAGGCAGCGCTCGCGGTCGCCGGCCATGGCGTTGGCGGTCATCGCCACGATCGGCAGGCGGCGGCGACCTTCGGCCGCTTCCTGCTCACGCCAGCGCCGGGTGGCGCCGTAGCCGTCGAGCACCGGCATCTGGCAATCCATCAGCACCAGGTCGAAGGCGTGGTCCTGCAGCTGCTGCAGGCCCTGTTCGCCATCGCCGGCGGTGGTGACGGTGCAGCCGAGCACCTGCAGCAGGCGCTGGGCGACCAGCAGGTTCACGCTGTTGTCTTCCACCAGCAGCACGCGCAGCCCCAGTTGCGGCGCATCCACCGGGCCGCTGTAGGGGTCCACGCTGGCCAGCAGGGGCGCCGGGCGGGCGCTCACCACTGCCGGGCGCAGCAGCGCGTGCAGCTCGGCGTCGCCGGCATCGCGCGGCAGGACCTGGGCGTGTTCGCGCAGCAGCGCGGGCAGCGGCTCGCTGCCCTGCAGCCACACCAGGCGCGGCGATGGCGTGCGGGCGTCCTGCTGCACCGCGCGGTGCAGCGCGGTGGCGCCGTGGCGCAGCGCGTGCGTGTCGGCGATCACCCAGACCAGGTCCGGTTCGATGCCCGCACGTACCGGCGCGCGCAGCACGTCCAGTGCGGCCGAAGCGCTGTCCAGGGTATGCAGGCGGATGTCGTGGTGCTGCAGCACGCGCTGCAGGCGCTGCACCAGCAGCGGGTCTTCGCTGACCAGCAGCGCGCGCGTGGTGACCGGCGCGGCCGGCAGGTCGCCGGCTACCTTCAGCAGCGGGATCTCGAACCAGAACGTGGCGCCGTGGCGCGGGGTGGAACTGACGCCGATCTTGCCGTGCATCAGGTCGATGATGCGCTTGCAGATCGCCAGGCCCAGGCCGGTGCCGCCGTAGATGCGCGTGGTGGAGGCGTCGGCCTGGCTGAAGGACTGGAACAGCCGGGCCTGCAATGCACCATCGATACCGATGCCGGTGTCGATCACCTCGAAGCGCAGCTGGTGCTGGCCGGCGGTTTCGCCCTGGCGGGTCACGCGCAGGCGGATCTGGCCGCGCTCGGTGAACTTGATGGCGTTCACCATCAGGTTGCCCAGTACCTGGCGCAGCCGCACCGGGTCACCCCGCACCGACAGCCGCACCGCCGGGTCCAGTTCCAGCGAGACCGCAAGGCCTTTGGCCTCGGCGCTGCGCTGCATGAGCTGGACGATGCCTTCCAGCAGTTCGCGCAGGTTGAAGGTGGTGATCTCCAGGTCCAGGCCTTTGGCTTCCAGGCGGGAGTAATCCAGGATGTCGTCGACGATCCGCAGCAGCTGCTGCGAACTGACCGTGGCGGTCTGCAGCATCTGCCGCTGGTCGGTGCCCAGCTGGCCGCGCGCGATCAGGTCCAGCATGGGCAGGATTCCGTTGAGCGGGGTGCGGATCTCGTGGCTCATGGTGGCCAGGAACTCGCCCTTGGCCAGCGCCGCGGCTTCGGCGGCCTGCTTGGCCTGCAGCAGCTCCTGCTCCAGCAGGTCCTGCTTCTGCATGGCGCGCTGCAGGTGGTCGCGTTCACTGGCCACTGCCTCGTGCCGGCGTTGGCCGAGGGCCAGCTGCGCCTGCAGCTCGCGCCAGCGACTGACTGCTGCCAGGGCGGCGATCACGCCAACGGCGGCGGTGCCGGCGGCGATGATCGCCCAGGGGCCGTTGGCGCCGGCCGCCGCCATCCCGCTGGCGGTGGCGGCCAGGGCCGCGGCGATCGCGGCCAGCCAGAGTGCGAAGGGAACCCGTCCTTGGGCCGCCATGGTCAGAGCACCGCGGTGTGGAAGTCGAAGTTCAGTTCGCTCCCGGCCGACTGCACCATGTTGCCCTGGATGTAATCGACCCCGCCCATCCACATGGCGGCGGCCGCCTGCGGGTCTTCGATCTGCTGCCCGATGATCATTGCCCCGGCCCGGTGCGCGGCATCGATCGCCGCGCGCAGCTCATCGCGGGTCTGCTGGTTGGCGTGGCTGCTGGAGAAGCGGGCGGCCATGCGCACGAAGGCCAGCGGCAACTGGCCCAGCAGCGCGTTGGCCTCGGCGCCCGGTTCGAACTGGCTCAGGCAGAAGCGCACCCCGGCCGCGCTCATCCGCGAGCAGAACTGCTGCAGGGTCACGGTGTGGATCAACGCATCGGGCAGGCGCACGTCGATGATCAGGGAGCTGCCAGGCAGTCCGCGCTGCTGCAGGGTTTCCAGCAGCCAGTCGGCAAAGGCGTCGCGCGCCAGCGTGCGCAGCGACTGCGACACGAACAGGCTCAGCGGCTGGGTCGCGTGGCGGTACAGGTCGAGCAGGCCCAGCGCATGGTCCAGCACCTGCTGGTCCAGGTCGGCGATGCGCCCGGCCGCTTCGGCCGCCGGGATCACCTGGCCGGCGTTGAGCACGCTGCCATCGGCCTGGCGCAGGCGCAGCAGCACCTGGTACTGCGCGGTGTTGCCGCCGGCCACCGCCACGATCGGCTGGTACGCCGGTTCGAGCTGACCCTCGAGCATGGCCAGGTGTTCCTGCGCGGCAACGTCCTCGCGGCGCACGTGCGCGGCCACGCCGGATGGCAGCAGCCGCGCCTGCAGCGTGGTGCGCTCCACCGCTTCCAGCGCGGTGCCGGCATCGCCGAAGCCGCCGGACAGGCGCGCATGTCCAACCACGCCGCGCAGGTGCACCGATTCCTCGTCGCGGATCACGAACGAGCGCGCGGACAGCTCATCGCGCAGCCGGTGCGCCATCGCATCCAGCGATTCCTCGTCCAGGCCCCGGGCCAGCACCAGGAAACTGTTGTCGTTCAGGCGCGCCAGCAGGTGGGGATGTGCGTTGTCGGCCAGGCGTTGCGCAGCCTGCACCATCAGCCGCTCGAACGCGGCGTAGCCATAGCGTTCGCGCAGGCCCAGCGCGCTGGCCACCTCGATGAAGAACAGGCCGCCCTGGTCGCCATGGGCCAGCGCGGCGGACAGCTGCTGCATCACATGGTGCCGGGTCGGCAGGCCGGTCTCGGGGTTGTTCATGGCCGGCGCGCCGTGTGCGCCCGGCTGCATGGCCGCCTGCGCGCGGGCGCGGCGGATGCGGTTGGATACCGCGGCGATCAGGTGGCGGGGCCGGATCGGCTTGCTCAGGAAGTCGTCGGCGCCGCTGTCGAGCACCTCGAACTGGCGCTCCGGGTCCGGGTCGCCGCTGAGGAACACGATCGGCAGCAGCTGCTGGCCCGGCTGCTGCCGGATCAGGGCGGTCAGGCGCATGCCGTCCAGGCCCGGCAGGTGCAGATCCATCAGGATCAGGTCCGGGCGCTGTTCGTTGATGACCTGCTGCACGCCTTCGGCGTCGCTGTGCACGATCGCTTCCATGCCCGCGCCATGCAGCACGCTCTGCGCGAACAGCGCCTGCGAGCGGTCGTCCTCCACGATCAGCACGCGGTAGGGCGCTTCACTGCCCAGCGGCAGCTGCTCGGCTTCGTCCTGCCACTGCGCCGGCGGCAGAATCGGCGGCACCGGTGCGGCGGACGCGGCCGTGCCCGGATTGAGCGGCACTACGTTGCTGGGCACGCGGACCGCCGCGGACGCCGCCGCGCTGGCCCACCGCTGCCAGTGGTCGGCGGGCGGAGTTTCGGCGCGGGTGGCGCGGGTGGATGCAACAGCGTTGTCTTGGACGGCCATCAGTACTCCCTGTCTGCGGCGCAATTATGCGGTATCGCGGGTGGCTGGATCGCGGCTGGCCGGTTGTCGCAGCAGCCAGCGCATGCCCTTCCACAGCGTGCGCCACACCAGCCAGACCACCAGCGCGCCGATCAGGCTGCAGGCGATGACCACCACCAGCGCGACCCACGGGTGCGCCAGCGCCAGCGCCAACCCGCCGACCACCACGGTGTCTTCCGCCGCCGACGCCACCCAGTTGCTGGCCGGCTCGGGCGAGGTGTTGAGCAGGGCGCGGGTGCCGGACTTGAGGCCATGGCTGGCCAGCGCCACGCCGGCCCCGGCCGCCAGCACCGAGGGGCTGAGCTCGCCGCTGGGCGACAGCGTCGCCGCGGCCAGGAACGCACCGGCGGGCACCCGGGCCAGGGTCTGCACCAGGTCCCAGGCCGAGTCCACTCCGGGAATCTTGTCGGCCACGAATTCGGTGATGGCCAGCGCCGCCGAGGTGCCCAGCACCCACCAGGATTCGGTGGCCTGCAGGGCCGGCGGCAGCTCCACCCAGCCGAGCAGGCCCGCCAGCCCGACCCCGAACACGGTCAGGTACACGCGGATGCCGGCCAGCCAGGCCAGCAGGATGCCGATCACGAACAGGTGGGCCTCGGTCATGCCAGGCGCTCCGGCGACAAAATGTGCACAGGCCCACACTATCGGGGATGACGTGGCTGAACGCCACTGTCCGGGCCGGGGCAGGGGCGAAAAATGTGCCACCGGTGACTTACACTAGGAAGTCGCTCATCCCGTCAGGGGTCGTGTCGGCATCGCCCAAGGCGCTGCCGCCGTATCAGACATGAACAATCCGACACCTTCCCGCATCCAGATCCGACGCCCGGGGGCGGCCGCAGCGCCTGATCGCCGCCGGCTGCTGATCGTGGCCGGCGTGTGGCTGGCCAGCCTGGTCCTGGCCGCGCTGCTCGGCGCCTGGCTGGGCAGCCCCGGCGGCGACGTCGGTCGCCAGCTGGACGCCGCGCAGGCACGCGCCGACACCCTGCAGAAGCAGGTGGTGGAGCTGCAGCAGCGGCAGGCCACCCTGCAGGCATCGGACCGCATCAGCCGCGCCGCCAACAACGAAGTCCAGGCCTCGCTGGGCGAACGCGATGAAGAAATCGCCGGCCTGCGGGCCGACGTGGCGTTCTACGAACGCCTGGTCGGTGCGACCAGCCAGCGCAAGGGTCTGAACACCCATTCGGTGGAATTTTCGCCTGAGGCGGGCGGCACCTGGCAGTACGCGGTGGTGCTGACCCAGAACCTGAACCGTGGCGCGATCAGCCAGGGCCAGATGCGCTTCACGGTCGAAGGCGTCAAGGACGGCAAGTTGACCTCGGTCAGCTGGGACGAGCTGCACCAGCGCACCAAGGTGCCGGGCCAGGATTACTCCTTCCGGTACTTCCAGCAGCTCACCGGCAGCATCATGCTGCCCACCGATTTCACCCCGCAGCGCGTGCGGGTCACGCTGGGAAGCGGCGCGGGGGGCGCCACCCAGGTCTTCGACTGGAAGCAGGCCGGTGCACCGGCGGCGGCAGCAACGGCAAAAGAAGGGGAGTAAACCGATGTTTGGCAGCAACAAATCCAACCGCGACGGGCATCTGGTCGTGGATGCGCTGATTGGCGCGCAGGTGGTGATCCGCGGGGACGTGGAATTCAGCGGTGGCCTGTACGTGGAAGGCACCATCCTGGGCAAGGTGATCGCGCAGGAAGGCGCCACCACCGCCACCCTGACCCTCGCCGAGCAGGGCAGCATCGAAGGCGAGATCCGGGCTCACGTGGTGGTGCTCAGTGGCCGCCTGGATGGCGATGTGCATGCCAGCGAGCGGGTCGAACTGACCCCCAGCGCGCGGGTCACCGGCAACATCCACTACCAGGTGGTGGAAATGAACGCCGGCGCCCAGCTCACCGGCCGCCTGATCCACGGTGGCGCGCAGATGGCGCTGCCACCGCCGGCGGACGACAGCGCGGCGAAGGAGGGCAAGGAAGGCAACGCCCGCAAGAAGCTCGCCGACGCCATGGCCTGAATGGCCGGCGCTTGAAAGCGTGCCCATGCACCCCCATGCTGGGGGCATGAGCACGCTTGTTTCCCTGCCCGGCGCCCCTGCCGCCGCGCCGAACTACCAGTCGCTGGACCGTCCGCTGAACTTCACCGAGGCCGCCGCGGCCAAGGTCAAGGAACTCATCCAGGACGAGGCCAGCGATTCGCTGGCCCTGCGTGTCTACATCCAGGGCGGTGGCTGTTCCGGTTTCCAGTACGGTTTCGAGTTCGACGAGAACCGCGCCGAGGACGACCTGGCCGTGGACACCAACGGGGTCACCCTGCTGGTCGATCCACTGAGCCTGCAGTACCTGATGGGCGCGGAAGTGGACTACACCGAGAGCCTGACCGGTGCGCAGTTCGTGATCCGCAATCCGAACGCGAAGACCACCTGCGGGTGCGGCAGCAGTTTCAGCATGTGACCCGCCGGGCGGTGCGTGGCCGTGCCGCTTGCTGTTCCGGTTGAATCGCGGCAGGCTTCAGGGATGTCCAACATCTCCCTGCCGCTTGCCGGTTTTGCATTCACCACCGATCCCCTTGAACGTGCCGATACGCTGCGCGACGACGCCGATGCGTTGCTGCGGCTGTGGCCGCAGGCGCATGTGCTTGTACTCGATCCTGATGGCCGCGCGCTGGCCGGCAGCGACGGCCAGCCGCTGGCACTGACCGGGGCAGAGGTTGGTGGCGGGCCGGGCACGGCCATCTTCCTTGGCCTGCGCGGTGAGCAGGCCTGGTTCTCGGTGGAATCGGCCGCCGTCGACGTCACTGCACCGCAGCGCGTGGACCTGCGCGAAGCGGCCACGACCTGGTCGGCCGCCGATGCCAGCGCGTTCTGCTATGCCCGCGGCATGGCCTATTGGCAATCGCGCACCCGCTTCTGCGGCGTCTGCGGCGGTGCCGTCGCCTTCACCCGGGGCGGCTTCATCGGCCGCTGTGCCAAATGCAACACCGAGCACTACCCCCGCGTCGACCCGGCGGTGATCGTGGCGGTGGAAAACAATGGCCGGTTGCTGCTCGGTCGCCAGGCCAACTGGGCGCCGCGCCGCTACTCGGTGCTGGCCGGGTTCGTCGAACCGGGTGAATCGCTGGAACAGACCGTGGTCCGTGAAGTGTTCGAGGAAAGCAAGGTGCGCGTGCGCCAGTGTCATTACCTCGGCACCCAGCCGTGGCCATTCCCCGGCGCGCTGATGCTGGGCTTCAGCGCCACCGCCGACGACGACGTGCCTGTCGTGGACGGCGAGCTGGAAGACGCGCGCTGGTTCAGTGCCGAGGAGGTGGGGGCGGCGCTGGCCCGCGACGACGACGACGACGGGGTGGGCATCCGCCTGTCGCCGCCCATCTCCATTTCACGCAGCCTGATCGAGCACTGGTACCGCAACCAGGTGAGCTGATCCGGCACCCCGTTGCCGTTGCCTGAACACGAGGCGGCATACATTACCTGTAGCCCCGGGCAATAGCCGGGCCCCAAGGCATAGTAGCGCCCAGACACCGAACGGAGGCCGTCATGTTCACCACCCTGGTCGCAGTACTGGTCGCCTTGGCCCTGGGCCACGTCGCACCTGCCGCGGCCGTGGCGCTGCGGCGGTTCGGCAGTTACCGCCGCTGGCTGCAATGGCTGGACGCGCACGCCGGCGACACCGGCTTTTGGCGTGGCCGCCAGGGCTGGCTGCTGGCGGTTGTCCCGTTCGTGGTGCTGCTGGCTCTGCTGCAATGGGCGTTGCATGACCGGTTGTTCGGCCTGCCGTCGCTGCTGCTGGGCATCGCCACCCTGGTGATCTGCTGGGGCCCGCGCGACTTGGACCGCGACGTGGAAGCGGTGATCGACGCCGACGACGCACACGCGCGGCATGGTGCCATCGGCCAGCTCCAATCCGCTGGCGGCAGCCTGCACGAGGACGTGCCTTCGCTGGTGGAAGCCACCGTCCTCAACGCATTGCGGCGCTGGTTCGCCGTGCTGTTCTGGTTCCTGCTGCTGGGCCCGGTGGGCGCGCTGGCCTACCGCCTGCTCGCGCTGCTGGCGGTGGGGCCGATGCGCTCGCTGGCCGACGTGGAGACCGTGGTGGGCGCACGCCAGGTGCTGTCCTGGCTGGAATGGCCGGTCGCGCAGTTGATGTCACTGTCGATGGCGTTGGTCGGCAACTTCGATACCGCATTCAAGGCCTGGCGCGAAGCACACGGCAACCGCTGGGTGGCCTCAACCGGTTTTCTCGGTGCGGTGGCGCGGGCCAGCGTCAGCGCCGAACTGCGCGAAGATGCACACGACTACAGCGATGCGGGCATGGTGCCGGTGTGGCGCCGCCTGCCGGAGCTGCGCGATGCGATGAGCCTGGTCTGGCGCATGCTGCTGCTGTGGATGGCAGCGCTTGCGTTGCTGGTCATCGCCGGTTGGGTGACCTAGGGCGCCAACAGCGCGAACGGCATCCACGGCAGGTTGCGCAGCACGGCATAGCCGACCAGCAGTACCAACCAGAAGGTGGGATTGGCCAGCACCCGCATCAGCGGGTCCAGTGCGCGCATGTGCACGCCTGCGTTGTTGAGCAGCATCAACAGCAGGAAGGGCAGCGAGATCACCAGCAGTGGATTCATCGCCATCGCGCCGGACCAGTCGAAGTGGACCAGCGAATACAGGCAGCGGGTGCTGCCGCAGCCGGGACAGTACAACCCGGTCAACGCATACAGCGGGCAACCCGGCAGCGGGCTGTTGCCGGCATACGGGCTGACATGGCGCAGGACTACGGTCGCGCCCACGGCCAGCCCGGCGGTGATGGCCAGGGGTGCCCAACGGGACAAGGTGGAACGGGAAGGCATCTGCATGACGGCAGAACGGCCCGAGCCGGTCGCCCCGTGCGGGCGCCGGACCGGGCCGTTCCGGGCGCAATCAGGCGTCCACGCCGCTCATCGCGCCGCCAACGCCCATCACCACCACCAGGATGATGTAGAGCACGATGGCCACGACGCCGATGATGGCCGACCACATGGCCCACTTCTTCGCGTTGTTCGACGATTCCTGTGCGCCGGCGATGTCACCCGAGGCCAGCTTGCCATTGACCTGGGCGGCATACACGATCGAGACGATGCCGGCCGGCAGGCAGCAGAACAGGGTGGTCAGGATGGCCCAGACCAGGTGGTTGGGGACTTGCGGGGCAGTGGCGTTCATCAGTGAAGCTCCATTTTCTCGGGTGGGTTGAACGAAGGGTGTTTCACAGGTTGGAAAGAGCGCCCAGCGCAACCACGCCCAACGGCAGGCCGCAGAACAGCGTTGTCAGGATCGCCCGACGCGTGGCGGCGGTGGATGATGCCGGCACGTCTCCATTCCATTGGTTGTCTCCCGGCATCTCCCAATGCCGATTGACACCCCCTATGGGCGGTAATCTAACCGATGTTCTCGGCAATGTATGCGTTTACATGCCGGCCGCACGGCATTTCTTTCCGTGCGGCGGCGGACGGTAGTGGGCTGCCTCGCGGGCGTTGGCCACCCGTTCCATCGGCGTTTGCGGCTTTTCAGGCGTGATCGCCGCGCAGCGCCCGCACCTGCGCTTCAAGCCCGTCGGCAGTCGCGGCGGCGCCGTCGACCGGTGCGGCAGCGATCACCTCGATGTGCGCGCGCAGGCGGCGCGGCACCCGCATCCGGCCCAGGCGGGTGTCGCGACGGCTCCACATGCTGGCCCACATGCCGCGGAGTGCCATCGGCACCACCGGCACCGGCCGCCGCTCGAGGATCTTTTCCACGCCGGACTTGAAGGCGGCCATCTCGCCGTCGCGGGTGAGCGCGCCTTCGGGGAAGATGCAGACCAGTTCGCCCTCGGCCAGTGCGCGGTCGACCTCATCGAACGCGGCCTGCATCAGCGCCGGGTTCTCGCGCGCGCCGGCAATCGGAATGGCCTTGGCGGTGCGGAAGATCCAGCGCATCACCGGGATGTTGAAGATCTTGTAGTACATGACGAAGCGCACCGGGCGCGGGATCGTCGCCGAGAGGATCAGCGCGTCCATGTAGCTGACATGGTTGCAGACGATCAGCGCGGCGCCTTCATCCGGCACGTTGGCTTCAATGCCATGCGGGCGCAGGCGGTACAGGAAGCGCACCATCACCCAGCTGAGGAACCGCATCAGGAATTCGGGCACGATGGTGAAGATGTAGACCGCCACCACCGCATTGGCGATCGCCAGCGCCAGGAACAGCTGCGGGATCGTCCAGTGCAGGAATTTCTGCGTGGCCAGCGCAATCATCGCCGCGGCGACGATGAAGCCGGAATTCTGGATGTTGAGCGCGGCGAACACGCGCGACATTTCCGACTTGGGCGTGCGGCTCTGGATCAGCGCGAACAGCGGCACCACGAAGAAGCCGGTGAACAGGCCGATGCCCACCAGGTCGATGATGATGCGAACGCTGCCCGGCGCCGCCACGAAGGCGGCCACGCCCAGGCCAGCGGTGGTGGCGGTTCCGGCGCGCGCGAAGTACAGGTCCAGCATGAAGGCGGTCATGCCAAAGGCGCCCAGCGGCACCAGGCCGATTTCGACGGTACGCCCGGACAGCTTTTCGCACAGCAGCGAGCCCACGCCGGTGCCGACCGAGAACAGCGCCAGCGCGAAGATGTACAGGGTCGGTTCGCCGCCCAGGTTGACCACTGCGTAGGTCGGCAGCTGCGAGGTGAGCATGGTGCCGACGAACCAGAACCAGGACACGCCGAGGATCGCGTTGGCCACGGCCTTCTGCTTCTTGGCCAGGCGCAGCACCGCGAGCGATTCGGGAATGGGATTCCAGTTGATCTTCAGGTCCGGCGCGCCGGCGTCCACCCTGGGAATCATGCGCGCGGTGATGTTGCCGGCAATCGCCAGCGCGATCACCGCCGTTGCCGCCACGATCGGGCCGTAACTGCCGGCCAGGGTGAAGATGATCCCGCCGCTGATCATGCCGGTGAGGATGGACATCGAGGTGCCCATCTCGACCAGGCCGTTGCCACCGGTGAGCTCTTCGGGCCTGAGCACCGAGGGCAGCACCGAGTACTTCACCGGGCCGAACAGGGTGGACTGCAGGCCGGTGCAGAACAGGGCCACCAGCAGGACCGGCATGCTCTGGGTGAGGAAGCCGACTGCCGCCAGCGACATGATCGCGATCTCCATGGTGGTGGTGATCACGATCAGGCGCGATTTCTCCAGCTTCTCGGCGATCTGCCCGGCAAGTGCGGAGAACAGGAAGTAGGGCAGGATGAAGATCGCCGGCGCCAGCGTGGTGTACAGCGACTGCTCTTCCTGGCTGATGCCAAGGTAGAACAGCAGGCCGATGATGGCCTGGCGGTACACATTGTCGTTGAATGCACCCAGCGACTGGACGATGAAGAAGGGCAGGAAGCGGCGCTGCTTGAGCAGGGCGAACTGGCTGTGGCCGGACATGGGATCTCCTTGCGAGCCGGCAGCCTACCATGCAGCCGGGCAGAGCCCGGCGCTAGGTGTGATCGGCCCGCCGCCCGCGCGGCGCTGGCCCGCTGACGTCATTGGCGGCCGCGCGCAGCTTTGGCAGCAGGCGCAGCATCAGGCCGATCTGGGTGCGGATCAGCTGCAGCTTGGGCGGCATGTCGTCGCTCAGCTGCTCCAGCTGTTCGGCCAGGGCGCGGTCGCCGTCGTTGCCGTCTTCGGCGACCGGCTCACGCCGCTCCAGCGCACCGGCAATCTGCTGCATGGCCTGCTGCACGCGTTCGCCGCTGGAACGCGCCAGCGGGTCCTGGGCGTAGCTGTCCAGCTGGGCGCGATGGGCGCCGAGCGCCGAAAGGTGACCCAGCAACGTGTTGGACAAGGCGAGGAAGCGGAACCCGGCGTCGAGGTTGCCACGGACGTGGCCGGGTTCACGCAGCATGTTGGACAGGGCGGTGGACAGCGCAACGTCGGCGTTGTGCATGTCGCGGCGGGCGATGCGGTAGGCCAGGTCGTCCTGCATGCCGCTGCCGTACTGGCCCAGCACGGCCTGGAGGTAGCCGGCGCAGCGTTGCAGCACCCGGGCCATGACCAGGTCCAGGCGGCGGCCCTGCCAGTCGGGCAGGATCAGGAACGCGGCAGCGGCGGCGATGGCGCAGCCGAGCAGGGTATCGACCAGGCGCGGCCAGATCAGCAGGAAGCCGTCGCCGATCAGGTTGAAACAGGTCAGCGCCATGACGGTGATGGCGGCCGAGGCAACCAGGTAGCGGTCGCTGCGGGTGAAGAAGAACAGCAGGGCCGAGAGCAGGGCGATCAGCAGTTCGATGCGCAGGTCCTGGAACAGCTGCAGCAGCGCCCAGGTGAGGATGAGCCCGATCAGGGTGCCGGCGATGCGCTGGGCGAGCCGCTGCCGGGTGGCGCCGAAGTTGGGGCGGCAGACGAATACGATGGTGAGCAGCACCCAGGAGCCGTTCTGGGTATTGAACAGGCGGATGGCGATGAAGCCGACGATCAGGGCAATGGCCATGCGCAGGCCGTGGCGGAACAGCACAGAGCCGGGGGTGAGCTGCTGGCGGATGCGTACGCCCATTTCGCGCAGGGTGTGCGGGTTGGTGTCGCGCAGGCGGGTGTCGACGTTGTCGAGGGTGGACTCGGACTGCGCGGCCTCGGACAAGCGACGTTCGATGCTCTGCAGGTTGTGGCCGAGCAGTTCCAGCGACGACAGCAGGCGTTGCCATTGCGGGTTGTGCTGGGCGCGCAGCCAGGCGAGCGAGTCGGTGAGGTCGGCGGTGGCCTGGCGGGTGCGCTGGCCGTAGTCGAATGGACGGCGCAGGCGGATGGCGGTGCCGAGGCTGGCGCAGGCCTCGCCCTGCAGCGACAGCAGGCGTTGGCAGCGGTACAGCACGTCGCTGTGGAAGAAGGCGTCGGCGAGGGCGCCGTAGGGGTAGTGGGAGGAGCTGGCACGCTCGTGGAAGTCCTGCGCCATGTAGTACAGGCGCAGGTACAGGCCGGACTGCACGCCGGGGCGACCGGAGCGACCGAAGCGGGCGAGGATGGCGGTCTTGGCGGTATTGAGGGCGTCGACGACACGGCGGTTCTGTTCGGCCAGGGCAAGTTGGCGTTTCTGTACGTCGGCGTCACGGATCGGTTCGAACAGGTCGGCCTTGAGCTGGAGGTAGCGGCCGAGCTCGAGGTACAGGCGGGCCAGCCGTTCGCGCACGGGGCGGTTGGCGAACAGGGCCGTCCAGAGGATGGAGAGCAGGCCGTACCAGAGGGCGCCGGCCAGCAGGTGGCTGACGGCGCTGAAGGCCTGGGCGCGATCGGCGGCGCCGTGCTGCTCGAGGCCGATCATGGTGTAGATGGCCAGGGTGACGGTGGCCTGGGCGATGGAGGCATAGCGTTCGCCGAGCGCGCCCAGCAGGGTCAGGCCGAAGGTGGCCAGGGCCAGCGCAGCGATGAACACCCAGGGCCAGGCAAACAGATGGACCACGGCAGCGGCAGCGGCGATGAAGCAGAGCAGCGAGAGGGCGACGGATTTGGTCCGGCCCCACCAGTTGTCGTCGGTCTCGGCAATGGCGCTGGCGATGATGCCGAGGAACACGCCGGGCAGGGCGGGCAGCTGGTCGAGGTGCCAGCACACGCCCATGGCCACGGACAACGCAATGAACACCCGCAGCCCGTAGCTGGCCTTCTCATGCGCCCACAGGCGACTCAGGCGGGATTCTCGGGTGGACATGCGGACTCATGGGGCGATGACGCCTCATTATTGCGTCATCGCGGTGAAGCCTGCATGGCCGCCGTTACAGATCGAACCGCACGCTGACCGCGAACGTGCGCGGCAGGCCGATGCCGGCGTTGGACCAGTACTTCCGGTTGGTGAGGTTTTCGACGCTGGCACGCCAGGTGACCGGGTGGCCGTTGGCCTGCATGCGGTAGCCGACGCCGGCGTTGACCAGGGTGTAGTCGGGCAGCTTGAGGCTGTTGTCGGCGTCGTAGTACACGTCGCCGTAGTAGCGGGCCAGGGCGTACAGGCCCAGGCCTTCCACCTGCGGCACGTTGTAGTCGGCGTGCACCACGCCGTTCCAGCGCGCTGCGCCGGTGGTGCGGTTGCCTTCCTGGGTACTGCTGTCGGGCGAGAGCTTGTCGTAGGTCGGGTCGAGCCAGGTCACGCCGCCGCCGAGGGTGAAGGCATCCGTGAGGCGCACGTCGCCGCTGACTTCCACGCCCTCGTACAGGGTGATGCCGTCCTGCACCAGCAGCTTGCCGCCGCTGGTCAGGCGGTCGATGTTGGCACCGCGCTCCAGGCGGAACGCGGCCGCGTTGGCGTTCCAGCGTGGGTACTCGATCTTGGCGCCGATCTCGAACTGCTTGCTGATGGTCGGGTCGAGCACGTCGCCGGCGTTGAGGTAGTCGCTGCCCACCCGGCTGCCCGCTTCCAGCGATTCGACGTAGCTGGTGTAGAACGTGACTGCATCGGCCGGCTTGAACATCACCGCGTAGGTCGGGGTGACCGGGTAGGTGTGGTAGGCACCCTGGGTCTCGAAGTCGTTGTACCGCGCCCCGGCCAGCACCGACCAGCCGTGGCCGACATCCACCGTATCGCTGACGAACACCGCCTGCTGTACGGTTTCGCTGCCGCGGGTGAGGGCCTGCGAACCGACGGCGTCATGGCGCAGGGTGGGGCGCTGGTAGAGGTTGCCACGGCCGATGGTGTTCCATTCGTATGGGCGGTCCCAGCCCAGCCCGGTCTGGTGCGAGACGCCGGCGACGACCTGGTGCGACAGCGGACCGGTCTGGAAGCGGCCCTGCACGATGGCCTGGGCCAGCTTCCACTCGCTCTTGCCGCCGAGCTCGTAGACGTTGACGTCGTAGTCGCCGTTGACGTCGTCGATGTAGGCGAAGATCTTGTTCACGTCGTTCCACGACGAGGTGTAGCCATAGCTCAGGCTGGCCTTCCAGTCGTCGTTGATCTGCCAGTTCAGTGCGGTGGAGAGCAGGCTGGAGCGGGTGTCGTAGAAGGTGCCCGGAATGGCGTTGTTGACATCGCCGGCGATCGGGCGCGGCAGTTCGGTCAGGCCGATGAAGTAGTACTGCGGCGATTCCTCGCTGAGATCGCGCTCCTGGAATACGCCATCGAAGGTCCAGGTGAGCGAATCGCCCAGGCGTGCATCCAGCGACAGTGCGCCGACCTTGCGGTTCACTTCGCCACCATTGAAGGTCTCGCCCTTCTCCTGGTAGGCGTTGAAGCGGTAGCCGAACATGTCTTCGTTGCCGAAGCGGCCGCCGACATCGACCTGGCCACTGACGATGCCCTGTTCGCGCCAGCCGAGCTGCGCGGAGAAGGTGGGGGCATCGGTGGGCTTCTTCGTGACGTAGTTGATGATGCCGCCGGGCTGGCCGAAGCCGTACATGAAGCCGCCCGGGCCCTTGAGCAGTTCCACCTGTTCCATCACTTCCAGCGGCCACTCGGTGCCCCACGAGGACACCTGCAGGCCGTTGACGCGGTAGCTGTCGTAGCTGAGATCGATGCCGCGGTTGCGGATCGGCGAGCTCCAGCCGCTGGCATAGGCGCTGACCTGGGTGACCACCGACGGGTCGGTCAGGAACGCCTCGCCCAGCGAGACCACCTGGCGCTTTTCGATGTCCTCGCGGCCGATCACCGAGATCGCGAACGGGGTATCGCGCACCGGTCGGTCGCCCAGGGCGCCGGTGTCGGTATGGGTGCGTTCGGCGGTGACCTTCACTGCGCCCAGCTCGGTGGCCGAGCGGGACTGGGCGTGAGCCGCGCAGGCCAGCGACAGCGACAGGGCGAGCAGGGCCGGGCGCAGGGCGTGGCGCGGAAGTACGGAAGCAGGCATCAAGTGGGGGTCCTCTGCGGACAGCAGCACACCGTCCGCGATCGGGTGATGGCGGAAGAAGAGGGCGTGGCTGAGTCGGGGCACTGTCCGCGAAAGCGGAGTCAGCGCGGTGCGCGAGGCGCGGCAGGACCGTGGCTGATGCGAATTGTTCTCTTTTGGGCCGCTGCCGTCAATGATCGCCAAGGACACCGCCAAGAGCGTACCGACCAACGGTCGGTACCTACCGGGGATTGCGAGCACCACGGATGCAGGACCACGAAGGCACGGGCCGCGAATGCATGGACCACGAGCGCATGGACCAAGAGCGCATGGACGGCGGATGCATCGGCCACGAACGCATGGGCCACGAACGCATGGACCGCGGATGCATGGACCACGAACGCATGGACCACGAACGCACGGGCCGCGGATGCATGTGCCACGATCGCATGGACCACGCACGCATGGACCACGAACGCATGGACCGCGGATGCATGGACTGCGGATGCATGGGCCACGAACGCATGGACCACGAACGCATGGACCGCGGATGCATGGACCTCGAACGCATGGACCGCGGATGCATGGGCCACGAACGCATGGGCCACGAACGCATGGGCCACGAATGCATGGGCCACGAATGCATGGGCCACGAACGCATGGGCCGAGGTAGCGCACGACCGTTGGTCGTGCGGCGCCGCGCAGCGGCGGGCGTTACGCGCGGGCTGCCCGCCTTGCCAGGGCCTTCTCGCGCCGGCGCGCGCGCCAGCCGCGCCAGTGCTGCTGCAGGCACGAGAAGATCACATACAGCGCCGGGGTGCTCAGCAGGGTCAGGCTCTGCGAGAACAGCAACCCGCCGATCATCGCAATGCCCAGCGGGCGACGCAGCTCGGACCCTTCGCCCAGGCCGATGGCCAGCGGCACCGCCGCCAGGATCGCCACCATGGTGGTCATCATGATCGGGCGGAAGCGCACGATGCTGGCTTCGCGCACCGCTTCCAGCGGGGTCTTGCCGTGCTCACGCTGGGCCACCACGGCGAAGTCGATCATCATGATCGCGTTCTTCTTGACGATGCCGATCAGCAGCACCAGCGCGATCATCGAGATCACCGACAGCTCGGTATTGGTCACGAACAGCGCCAGCAGCGCGCCCACGCCCGCCGCCGGCAGCGTGGACAGGATCGTCACCGGGTGCACCAGGCTTTCGTACAGCATGCCCAGCACCAGGTACACGGTGATGATGGCGGCCAGCACCAGGATCAGCATCGAATTGGGGTTGAGCTGCACGTTGAAGCCGCCGCCGTCGCTGATGCGGATGTCGCCGGGCAGGCGCAGCCCGTCCACGGTGGCCTTGATGATCGCCTCGCCTTCGCCGGTGCTCACGCCCGGGGCCAGGTTGTAGCTCAGGTCCATCGTGGTGTACTGGTTCTGGTGGGTGATCTGCGGCGGCGCCAGCCCGGGGACCTGGCGCGCCACGGCGGTGATCGGGATCATCTCGCCGTTGCCGGCACGCACGTGGATTTCATCCAGCGCGCGCGGGGTGGCCGTCTGCTCCGGCAGCGCGTTGACCACCACGCTGTACTGGTTGATGTCCGAGTAGATCGTCGAGATCTGCCGCTGGCCGAACGCACCATACAGCGCGCCATCGATCGCGCCGACCGACACGCCCAGGCGCGCGGCCTTGGCCCGGTCGATCTCGATGTTCTGGCGCAGCCCGGCCGTATCCACGTCGGTGCCGACGTCGCGCAGCATGGGGTTCTTCTTCAGTGCGGCCTGCACCTTGGGCAGCCATTCCTGCAGCTGGGCCAGGTCGTTGCCCTGCAGCGACACGCGGTACTGCGCGCCCTGGCTGTTGCCGCCGCCGCCATCGCTGGGAAGATCCTGGATCGCGCGCAGGCGCAGCTCCAGGTCGGGGTAGCGGTCGGCCTTGGCGCTCAGTCGGGCCAGGGCCTCGGCGGTGGTTTCGCGGCGACCTTCCTTGCGGGTCTTCAACTCGATGTTGAACTGCGCGCTGGACCCCTGGCGGCCGCTGCCCAGGCGCACGCCCACGGTCTTCACCGCCGGGTCGGCCATCAGCATGTCGGTGATGCGGCGCTGGCGGTTGACCATGTCTTCGAAGGACACCGTCGCGCTGGAGTTGGCGCGGCCCCAGATCAGGCCGGTGTCCTGCGGCGGGAATGAGCCCTTCTTGACCGCGCCGGCCAGCATCACCGTCGCCACGATCAGCAGGATCGGGGTCAGCGACAGCAGCAGCGCATGGCGCAGCGAGAAGTCCAGGCAGACGGTGTACACGCGCAGCATGCGGTCGTGGGTGGCATCCAGGAAGCGGCCGATCCGCGAGGGCGTGTCCGGCTCCGTGTGGGCGCTGAGGAAGCGGCTGCACAGCGCCGGGGTGAGCGTGAGCGAGACGATCATCGAGACCACGATGGCGGCCACCAGGGTCACGGTGAACTCGCGGAAGAACGCGCCGACCATGCCGCTGGCAAACAGCAGCGGAATGAACACCGCCACCAGCGAGGCGGTAATGGAGACGATGGTGAAGCCGATCTCGCGCGCGCCGGTCAGCGCCGCCTGCATGCGCGGCATGCCTTCGTCGAGGTGGCGCATGATGTTCTCGATCACCACGATCGCGTCATCGACCACGAAGCCGATCGCGATCACCAGCGCCAGCAGGCTCAGGTTGTTCAGGGTGAAGCCGAACACGTACATCACCAGTGCCGCACCGGCCAGCGACAGCGGCACGGTAACGGCCGCGATCAGGGTCGGTGCCAGCCGGCGCAGGAACAGCGCCATGGTCAGGATCACCATCGCCAGGCTGATCAGCAGGGTGATCTGCACTTCGTGCAGCGACGAGCGGATGGTCGGGGTGCGATCAAAATACGGGGTGAGCGTGGTGCCCGGCTGCAGGTAGTCGCGCAGCATCGGGATCTGCGCCTTGACCCGGTCCACCGTCTCCACGATGTTGGCCCCGGCGCGGGTGAACACGTACATCACCACCGCCGGCTTGTGGTCGAACCACGCGGCCTGGTAGGCATCCTGCTGGCCGTCGTAGACGTTGGCCACGTCCTTCAGGCGGATCACCCGGCCATCATCCTGGGTCTTGATCACCAGGTTGGCGAAGTCGGCCGCGCGCGCCACCGAGTCGTTGGCGATGATCGCCGTGGTGGTGTTGCCGTCGCTCAGGAAGCCGGTGGGCGAGGTCACATTGGCGGCGCGCACCGCATTGCGCAGGTCATCCGGGGTGAGGTTGAGCGCATTGAGCAGGCGCAGGTTGACGTCCACCCGCACCGCCGGGGTGGAGGCGCCGGCGATGTCCACCGACGACACCCCGCTGATCTGGCGGATGCGCTGGGCCAGCAGCGAATCGGCCACGTTGTACAGCTCATCGGCCGACTGCGTCTGCGAGGTCAACGCGATGGCGATCACCGGATCGTCGTTCGGGTTGGCCTTCTGGAACATCGGCGAACCCAGTCCGGAGGGCAGGTCGGCCTGGGCCGAGTTGATCGCGGTCTGCACGTCCAGCGCTGCCGAATCGATGTCGACCCCGCTCTGGAAGATCATGAACACCAGCGAGCTGCCTTCGGAGCTGGACGAGCGCATCTGGTCCACGCCGGGCAGCTGGCCCAGGTGGCGCTCCAGCGGCGCGGTGACCGTGGAGGCCATGGTGGTGGCGTCCGCGCCGGACTGGCTGGCGTGCACGAAGATCACCGGGATCTGGATGTTCGGCAGCGCCGACACCCCCAGCTTCAGGTAGCACATCAACCCGACCACGAACAGGCCGATGGCCAGCAGCGCGGTGCCGATCGGGCGGCGGATGAACGGGCCGGAGATGTTCACGCGCGGTCCTGTGCGGTGGCGTTGCGCAGCGCGCGCTGTTCACGGCGCTGGCGCAGCCATTCGGAGTAGCGCTCCATGTACAGGTAGATCACTGGCGTGGTGTACAGCGTGACCAGCTGCGAGATCAGCAGGCCGCCGACGATGGCGATGCCCAGCGGGCGGCGCAGCTCCGAACCGATGCCGGTGCCCAGCGCCAGCGGCAACGCGCCCAGCATGGCCGCGGCGGTGGTCATCATGATCGGGCGGAAGCGCAGCAGGCAGGCGCGGCGGATCGCGTCGTGCGCGTTGGCACCGGCGCGGCGCGCCTCGATGGCGAAGTCCACCATCATGATGCCGTTCTTCTTGACGATGCCGATCAGCAGCACGATGCCGACGATGCCATCCACCGACAGGCTCAGCCCGCACACCATCAGCGCCAGCAGCGCGCCTACGCCGGCCGGCGGCAGGGTGGAGATGATCGTGATCGGGTGGATGTAGCTCTCGTACAGCACGCCCAGCACGATGTAGATCACCACCAGCGAGGCCAGCAGCAGCCACACCACGTCGGTCTGGCTGCCGGTGAATTCGGCGGCCTTGCCGATGAACTGCGCGTGCACCTGCGCCGGCATGTCCAGGCTGGCGCGCGTTTCCTCGATTGCCTTGACCGCGTCGGACAGCGAATAGCCCGGGGCGATGTTGAACGAGACCGTCACCGCCGGCAGCTGCTGCTGGTGGCTGACCACCAGCGGGGTGCTGGTGACCTTGCCCTCGGCCAGCGCGGCCAGCGGAATGATGTTGCCCGCACCGACCGGAATACCGGTGTTCTGCGCGCCGATGCCGGTGGCGGTGGAGGAGTTGGACGAGGTGACCTGGCCGAAGTTGGTGGCATTGCTGCCGGTCAGCGCGCCGGCGCCGTTGGAGGCCACCGCCAGCTGGTTCATCAGGGCGGTGCTGGTGCGGAACTCCGGCGCCACTTCCAGCACCACGCGGTACTGGTTGAGCTCGGTGAAGATGGTCGAGATCTGGCGCTGGCCGAAGGCGTCGTACAGCGTGTCATCGATGGTCTGCATCGGCACGCCCAGCACGCTGGCCTTGTCGCGGTCGATGTTCAGCTCCAGCGCGCGGCCCTGGTTGGACAGGTTGTTGTCCACATCCGCCAGTTCCGGGCGCTGGCGCAGCGCCTCGGTCAGGCGGGTGGCCTGCAGCGCGACCTGCGCGCTGTCCACGTCCGACAGCGAGTACTGGTACTCGGTGGCGGCCACGCGGGTGTCCAGGGTCACGTCCTGGACCGGCTTGAGGTACAGCGCCACCCCGGGGATGCCGGCCACCGCTTTCTGCAGGCGCGGCAGGAGGTCTTCCAGCCCGTCGCGGTCGCCGCGCTCCTTCAGCACGATCGACAGCTGGCCCTGGTTGAGCGTGGGGTTCATGCTGCCGGCGCCGATGAAGGCGGCCACGCCGGTCACTGCCGGGTCCCTGCGCAGCGCTTCGGCCACGGCCTGGGTGCGCTGCTCCATCTGCGGGAACGCGATGTTCTGGTCGGCCTGGACCACGCCGGTGATCAGCCCGGTGTCCTGCTCGGGCAGCAGGCCCTTGGGAATGACGATGTACAGCACCACGGTCAGCACCAGCGCGCCGGCGGCCACCGCCAGGGTCATGCGCTGGTGGTCCAGCACCCAGTCCAGGCTGCGTTCGTACAGGCCGACGGTGCGGCTCCACACGGTCTGCTTGCCGGCCGCATGCGCACGCTCATGGGCGTCCTCGCCTTCGGGCAGCGCGTCGGGCTTGAGCAGGTAGGCGCACATCATCGGGGTGAGCGTCAGCGAGATCAGCATCGACAGCACCACCGCGATGCTCAGCACCCACGCGAACTCGTGGAACAGGCGCCCGGTGACGCCGGGCATCAGCAGCAGCGGCAGGAACACCGCCACCAGCGACACGGTGAGCGAGAGCACGGTGAAGCCGATCTGGCGCGCACCGATCTCGGCGGCCTCCGGGCCGCTCTTGCCCTGTTCGATGTAGCGCACGATGTTTTCGATCATCACGATCGCATCGTCGACCACGAAGCCGGTCGCCACCACCAGCGCCATCAGCGACAGGTTGTCCAGCGACATGCCGGCAAAGGCCATCACCCCGAAGGTGCCCGCCAGCGACAGCGGCACCGCCACGGAGGGAATGATCGTGGCCCACAGCCGGCGCAGGAACACGAAGATCACCGCCACCACCAGGCCGATGGTGAGGATCAGGGTGAACTGCACTTCATGCACCGAAGCACGGATGGTTTCGGTACGGTCGGAGAACACGTCCAGGTGCACGTCGGCCGGCAGCACGTTCTGCAGCTGCGGCATCAACGCGCGGATGCGCTCCACCGTCTGCACGATGTTGGCACCGGGCTGGCGGCGGATCTCCAGCAGTACGGCCGGCTTGCCGTCGGCCCAGGCCGCCAGCTGGTCGTTCTCCACGCCGTCGATCACCTCGGCCACGTCCGACAGCCGTACCGGCGCGCCGTTCTTGTAGCTGATGATGGTCTGGCGGTACTCCGCGGCACTGGTCAGCTGGTCATTGGTGCCGATGCTGTAGGACTGGGTCTTGCCGTTGAGCGAGCCTTTGGGGGCGTTGACGTTGGCCTGGGTCAGCGCACTGCGCAGGTCTTCCAGGGTCAGGCCCATGTTGGACAGCTGCGCCGGGTTGACCTGGATGCGCACGGCCGGGCGCACGTTGCCGGCGATGGAGACCAGGCCCACGCCCTGCACCTGCGACAGGCGCTGGGCCAGGATCGAGTCGGCGTAGTTGTTCACATCGCGCAGCGGGCGCGTGTCGGAGGTGAGCTTGAGGGTGATGATCGCCGCGTCGGCCGGGTTCACCCGGTTGTAGACCGGCTGGTAGGGCAGCGATGAGGGCAGGGTGGCCTGGCGGATCGCCGCCTGCACGTCCTGTGCGGCGATGTCGATATCCCGGTCCATCGAGAACTGCAGGATGATCGTGGACAGGCCGGCCGACGAATCGGAGGTCATCAGCTCCAGCCCGGAGATCTGCCCGAACTGGCGCTCCAGCGGCGTGGTGACCAGCGAGGCCATGGTGGTGGCGTTCGCACCCGGGTACTGGGTGGTGACCACCAGGCTGGGCGCGTCGATTTCCGGCAGCGCCGACACCGGCAGCTGGCGGTAGCCGAGGATGCCGAGCAGCAGCAGGCCCGCCATCAGCAGCGAGGTGGCGATGGGGCGGCGGATGAAGATCGTCGAAAAGCCCACGGGCGGATCCTTGCTGTTACGTCAGACGGCAATGCAGGAAGCGAACGCCGGCCAATGGGCCGGCGTCGCGCAGGTGGGGCGCGCGCTCAGCGCGGGCCGCCGCCACGGCGGCCACCGCCACCACCCTGTTTCTGTGCAGCGGCCTTGAGCTCGGCCTCGGTCGGGGCGGCCGGGGTTTCCCCCGGTTTCAGCGCGGTGACCTTGCTGCCCGGCTTCAGCCGGAACTGGCCTTCGCTGACCACGCGCTCACCGCCCTTCAGGCCCTCGGTGATCTGCACCGCGCTGTCGCCCACTTCCACGCCGCTTTTCACGGTCTGCATGGCCACGGTGTTGTCCGGCTTGACGATATACACGTACTCGCCGTCGGGGCCGCGCATCACCGCCTGGGTGGGAATGACCACGCCGCCGGCGATGGTCCGCAACTGCATGCGCACGTTGACGAACTGGCCCGGCCACAGGGTGTTGTCGTTGTTGTCGAACAGGGCGCGGGCGCGGAAGGTGCCGCTGTCGCTGCTGATCTGGTTGTCCACCACGTCCAGCCTGCCGCCGTCGGTGAGCACGTGGGCGTCGTTGCGGTCCAGCGCGGCAATCGTCACCGGGCCGGCCTGCTGGGCCTGGCGCACGTCCGGCAGCTGGCGTTCGGGCAGGTTGAAGACCACGTGGATCGGATGGATCTGTGTCAGCGTGACCAGCGCGGTCCCGGCGCTGACCACGTTGCCGGCGTCCACCGCGCGGATGCCGGCAATGCCGGAAATCGGCGCGGTCACGCGGGTGTACTGCAGCTGCACCTGGGCCGCACGCATGCTGGCCTCGTTGGCCGCCACGGCGCTTTCGTACTGGGCCACCTGGTTGCGCTGGGTGTCCAGGTCGGTCCTGGCCACGTACTGCCGGTACTCGGGGGAATTGGAGCGCTGGTAGTTCGAGCGCGCCGTGGCCAGCAGGGCCTGGTTCTGTTTCTTGGCGGCCGCGGCTTCGTCGAAGCTGGCCTGCAGGGTGCGCGGGTCGATCTGCGCCAGCAGGTCGCCCTGCTTCACTTCCTGGCCTTCCTTGAAGTTCAGGCTGATCAGCTGGCCGCCCACCTGCGGGCTTACGGTCACGGTGTTCATCGCGCTCACCGTGCCCAGCGCGCTGGCGTACACCGGCACGTCCTGGCGCGCCGCATCGATCACGGTCACCGGCACCGGGCCGTTGTCGCGCTCGCCGTCCTTGCCGGCTTCGGCCTGCGGACCGGCCTTGGCGTCCCTGCCCTTGCCGCCGCCGAGCATGCGCATGCCCACCAGCCCCACCACCAGCACTGCAATCACCAGCAGCACGATCTTCCAGAAACGCGACATTCAAAAACTCCTGAGGCTGGCGATGGGCAGGGCCCGGTTGGCAGGGTCAAAGCATACCTGCCGCCCGTGGCCTTTCATGCATGACGGATGGGACGGGCGATCAGACCGGCAGTCGCCCACAAGGTTCAACCCATCCTCCGACGGGGCAGGGCCGACGATACGTCGGCTGCTCAAGCCCACAACGCCCCATGGGCCAGAAAGTTACAGCGAAAACCACCCTGATGCCCTACATTCAGGTTCAAGCCCCGTATGCCCGTGGAGTGTCGAATGCCCCGTCTGTCGCTGTTGTTGTCCGCCCTGCTGCTTGCCTCGCCCGCGCTGGCGGCCACCGTCCCGGCAGAACGCCCGGAAGTCACTGCCGCCGCCGCGCGCCTGCAGGCGCAGGTCGTGACCTGGCGCCGCGACTTCCACCAGCACCCGGAGCTGTCCAACCGTGAGGAGCGGACCTCGGCCAAGGTCGCCGAGCAGCTCCGTGCGATGGGGCTCAAGCCGAAGACCGGCATCGCCCACCATGGCGTGGTGGCCATCATCAAGGGTGGCAAGCCCGGGCCGCGCATCGCCCTGCGCGCGGACATGGACGCGCTGCCGGTAACCGAGCAGACCGGCCTGCCGTTCGCCTCCAAGGCCACCAGCACCTACCGCGGCGAGCCGGTGGGCGTGATGCACGCCTGCGGCCATGACGCCCACACCGCCACCCTGCTGGGCGTGGCCGATGCACTGGTGAAGATGAAGGCCAACCTGCCCGGCGAAGTGATGCTGATCTTCCAGCCCGCAGAGGAAGGCGCGCCGCCGCCGGAAGAAGGCGGTGCGGCGCTGATGCTCAAGGAAGGCCTGTTCGCCGACTTCAAGCCGGATGCCGTGTTCGGCCTGCACGTGTTCTCCAGCGTCCAGGCCGGGCAGATCGCGGTCCGCGGGGGGCCGCTGATGGCGGCTTCGGACCGTTTCGGGATCAAGGTGATCGGCCGCCAGACCCATGGTTCCGCGCCTTGGAACGGGGTCGACCCGATCGTGGCCACCGCCGACCTGGTGGGCACCGCGCAGACCATCGTCAGCCGCCGCTCCAACATCTCCAAGCAGCCAGCGGTGGTGTCCTTCGGCGCGATCAAGGGCGGCATCCGCTACAACATCATTCCCGACGAAGTGGAGATGGTGGGCACCATCAGGACCTTCGACGAGGGCATGCGCCAGCAGATCTTCGCCGACCTGCGCAACGTCGCCGAGCACACCGCTGCCGCGCACGGCGCCAAGGCGGAAACGGAAATCTTCGAAGCCGAGGGCAACCCGGCCACGGTCAACGACCCGGCCTTGACCGCGCGCATGCTGCCCAGCCTGCAGGCCGTGGTCGGCGAAGCCAACGTCTACGAACCGCCGCTGCAGATGGGCGCCGAAGACTTCTCGCTGTACGCCCAGCAGGTGCCGGCGATGTTCTTCTTCGTCGGCTCCACCAGCGAAGGGATCGACCCGGCCAAGGCGCCGGCCAACCACTCCCCGAAGTTCCTGCTGGATGAAAAGGCGCTGGATGTCGGCCTGCGCGCGCTGCTGCAGGTCAGCCTGGATTACCTCAACGCGCCGAAGGGCTGACGCGACACCGGCGCCACGGGCCGCACGACCAACGGTCGTGCGCTACCGGCGGGGTGTGACGGGCCGCACGACCAGCGGTCGTGCGCTACCGGCGGGGGGTACGCGGGGGGCGGGTGGCATCTCGATACCCGTGCGGCGACCGGACGCCAATCGCGCGCCCACGCCCCACCGGTAGGGCCCGACCGTTGGTCGGGCCGCGGCGCATCGCGCCGTGCCGTCGGGTCTACTGGCGCAGGTCGCGCACCGTCCGCGCCGGCGCTTCGATTCCTGCCGTGGCCCGCCACGGGTTGATGTCCAGCCCGCCACGGCGCGTATAACGCGCTTCCACTTCCAGCCATTCCGGCTGGCAGCGCAGGGTGATCTCGTTGAAGATACGCTCCACGCATTGTTCGTGGAACTCGGCATGCTCGCGGTAGCTCACCAGATACCGCAGCAGGCCTTCGCGGTCGATGCGCGGGCCGCGGTAACGCACGCTCACGCTGGCCCAGTCCGGCTGGCCGGTGACCGGGCAGTTGGACTTCAGCAGTGCCGAACTCAGCGTCTCGGTCACCACCTGCCCGGCAGTGGCCGACAGGTAGTCCGGTGCCGGCGGGCCGTAGCGTTCGATCACCACGTCCAGCCCGTCCACGGATTCGCCTTCGGCGTCGTCCACCAGCGGTGGCACTCCGAACACGACCGTGACCCCCGCACCAGCACACGCCGAAAGATCGCCGGCGATGCGCTGGCGTGCCTGTTCGTCATCGTCGAAGCGGGTGCTGTTGAGTGAGTTGAGGTAGAGCTTGAACGACTTGGATTCGATCAGGTTCGGCGAGGTGCACGGCACGCTGATGGTCGCCACGGCCACCTTCGGCTTGCCGCGTCGGTCCAGCCAGCTCAGCTCGTAGGCCTGCCAGCGGTCATGGCCGACGAAGGGCAGATTGGCCTCGTCCACGCCGATCTCCTCGCGCGCAGCGCGGCGCGGGATGGGGAACAGCAGGGTGGGGTCGTACTGGGAGGGGTAAGCAACCTCGCGACCGAGGCTGGAGTCCTGGGGGGTATTCATGCGGGCATTTTAGCGCGTGGCGCAGGTCCACCACTGCCCTGTTCAGAAACCCTCCCGAATCCTTCACGCCCGCGCCATGCCCTATTAACAAGGCCTGTGACACCGTGCGATCCAGGTTGTCATATCCAGAAAGGGAGCGCGTGGATGAGTACCGATAAGAAAGCCGATTTCTCCGGTGTCAAAGCCAGCGTCGATACCACTGCACAACAGGTGGAAAAGGCCGATTTTTCCGGCGTGACCGCGTCCGTGGACAGCACCGCCGACGTGGTGGGCGGTGGCAGCTACACCGTCAAGAGTGGCGACTCGCTGTCGAAAATCGCAAAGAACGAGCTGGGCGACGCCAACGCCTGGAAGAAGATCTTCGAGGCCAACCGCGATGTGCTGGACGACCCCGACAAGATTTTCCCCGGGCAGGTCCTGAAGTTGCCGCCCAAGGCCTGATCCCACCCGAACCGCACGTCAATCACTCCCACGGAGAAACTCCATGAAGCATACGTCCATCAGTACTGCCGTCCTTGCCGCCCTGCTCGCCACTGCTGCACTGGCCGGCTGCAAGAATGATGACACCACCGACAACAACGCCCAGCCGGCAGCAACCGCGCCGGCGCCGATGACCCCCGCCACCCCGGCCGAACCGGCGCCGCAGCCGATGACGGCCGCGTCCCCGGTCAACGTGTCTGCCGTCACCGTCGGCAAGACCGCCGCCGCCGACAAGACCGTGGCGCCGGTCGCCCTGTTCGGTCCAAAGGACGTGATCATCATTTCGGTGCGCACCGATGGCAGCGCCAGCAATGCCAACGTCGGCGCAAAGCTGACGTACCAGGATGGCCAGGTGGCGGGCGAGCAGACCGCGACGCTCAACACCACCGGTGCCGAGACCACCAACATCACGTTCAACAACCCCAATGGCTGGCCGACCGGCAAGTACCGTGCGGAAGTCATGGTAGATGGCAAGGCGGCTGGAACGCCGCAGGAGTTCGAGGTCAAGTAAGTCCCGCCGACTCTCTCCCGGCACGGACTCACATAGGCGCAGCCGCGAGGCTGCGTCTTTTTTGTTCCAGTACCGCTGCGTATGGCCCGGCTTTGCTCCCGGGGTCTGAAACCGCGACAATGCGGGGGTTACCCGGAGAGCACTGTCCCCCATGTCGAACACGCCCAAGATTCTGTACACGCTTACCGATGAAGCCCCGTTCCTGGCCACCCAGTCGCTGCTGCCGATCGTCGAGGCTTATACCGCCACCGCCGGCATCGCCGTCGAAACCCGTGACATCTCGCTGTCCGGGCGCATACTGGCCCTGTTCCCCGATTTCCTGAAAGACGACCAGAAAGAGGCCGACCACCTGGCCGAACTGGGTCAGCTGGCGACCACCCCGGACGCCAACATCATCAAGCTGCCCAACATCAGCGCCTCGGTGCCGCAGCTCAAGGCGGCCATCAAGGAACTGCAGGACCAGGGCTATGCCCTGCCCAACTACCCGGACGTGCCCACTGACGACGTCTCGCGCGACATCAAGGCGCGCTACGACAAGGTCAAGGGCAGCGCGGTGAATCCGGTGCTGCGCGAAGGCAATTCGGACCGCCGCGCGCCGCTGTCGGTCAAGAACTACGCGCGCAAGCACCCGCACCGCATGGGCAAGTGGTCGAAGGAATCCAGGTCGCACGTGGCCCATATGGACGGCGGCGATTTCTACGGCAGCGAAAAGTCGGCCACGCTGGCCGCTGCGGGTAGCCTGAAGATCGAACTGCAGCAGGCGGACGGCAAGACCGTCGTGCTGAAGGAAAAGACCGCCGTCAAGGCCGGCGAGATCGTCGATGCCGCCGTGATGAGCCGCAATGCCCTGGCGTCGTTCGTGCAGGCGCAGATCGCCGATGCCAAGGCCAAGGGCGTGCTGTTCTCGCTGCACCTGAAGGCCACCATGATGAAGGTCTCCGACCCGATCATGTTCGGCGTGGTGGTGGAAGAGTTCTACAAGGACGTGCTGGCCAAGCATGCCGACGTGCTCAAGCAGGCCGGCTTCGATCCCAACAATGGCATCGGCGACCTGTACGCGCGCCTGCCGCAGCTGCCGGAAGCCACCCAGGAAGCCATCAAGGCCGACCTGGCTGCCGAATACGGCAAGCGCCCGGGCCTGGCCATGGTCAATTCCGACAAGGGCATCACCAACCTGCACGTGCCCAGCGACGTCATCGTCGACGCGTCGATGCCGGCGATGATCCGCGACTCCGGCGGCATGTGGAATGCCGACGGCAAGCTGCAGGACACCAAGGCCGTCATCCCCGATCGTTGCTATGCGGGCGTGTACCAGGCCGTCATTGATGACTGCATCGCCCACGGCGCGTTCGACCCGGCGACCATGGGCTCGGTGCCGAACGTCGGCCTGATGGCGCAGAAGGCCGAAGAGTACGGCTCGCACGACAAGACCTTCCAGATTCCGGCCGACGGCACCGTGCGCGTCACCGACGACGCCGGCAACGTGGTGTTCGAACACGCCGTGCAGACCGGCGACATCTGGCGCATGTGCCAGACCAAGGACGCCCCGATCCAGGACTGGGTCAAGCTGGCCGTCAACCGCGCCCGCCTGAGCAGCACCCCGGCCGTGTTCTGGCTGGATGCCTCGCGCGCGCACGACGCGCAGGTCATTGCCAAGGTCGAAACCTACCTCAAGGACCACGACACCGACGGCCTGGACATCCGCATCCTGGCCCCGGTGGACGCCACCGCGTTCTCGCTGGACCGCATCCGCAAGGGTGAAGACACCATTTCGGTGACCGGCAACGTGCTGCGCGACTACCTCACCGACCTGTTCCCGATCATGGAACTGGGCACCAGCGCCAAGATGCTCTCCATCGTGCCGCTGATGGCCGGTGGCGGCCTGTTCGAAACCGGTGCCGGTGGTTCGGCCCCGAAGCACGTGCAGCAGTTCGTCGAAGAGGATTACCTGCGCTGGGATTCGCTGGGTGAATTCCTGGCCCTGGCCGCCTCGCTCGAACACCTGGGCAATCGCTACGACAACGCCGGTGCCACGGTGCTGGCCAGGACCCTGGACCAGGCCAACGGCCAGTTCCTCGACAACGACAAGTCGCCCTCGCGCAAGCTCGGTGGCATCGACAATCGCGGCAGCCACTTCTACATCGCGCTGTACTGGGCCCAGGCCCTGGCCGCGCAGGACGACGATGCCGCGCTGAAGGCCCGCTTCGCACCGCTGGCCAAGGCGCTGTCGGACAACGAAGCGGCCATCGTCGGTGAGCTGATCGCCGCGCAGGGCAAGCCGGTCGACATCGGCGGCTACTACCGCCCGGACGTGGCCAAGGCCAGCAAGTCGATGCGCCCGAGCAGCACCTTCAACGACGCACTGGCGGCGCTGTAAGCCTCAGCCGTAGCAACCGGGGAACCCGCGCCTGGCGCGGGTTCCTTTTTTTTTGGCCGCAAATACGTGACGCGGGTCGGGCTGGTTCTGGCACTCTCTCGCCAGCCGCAACAGGGAAGGAAGGCATGAATCCTGCCTGCAACAAGGCGTCGCGCAACGGGAGAACCTGCCTGCTTCGCCAACGCGAAGTGAGCAATCCGTCACCGATCCGCACGAGATCCTTGGCATAGGCTATCGGCGAGCGTTCCGCAGTAACTGAGATCTCTCACAAGCCAGGGGAAGGGCATGGCCAGGGTGCTGGTGGTCGGATCGGATGTCCAGGGAGAGCGGGCGTTGCTGCAGCGCCTGCGCATGGCCGCCTCATTGCCGGCCGAAACGGTACGCAGCTGCCGCGACCTCGACGAGTGCGACCTGCTGGTGATCAAGGACACGCCCGCCCTGCGCAATGCCGCGCTGCGCATGGTCCGCGAGCGCCCACGCATCCAGTTCTGGGTGGAAGACCAGCAGGGCCGGTTGCGCCCGGGCCAGGGCGACAATCCCGGTGTACTGGACGACACCGCGATCGAACACGCATTGCGGCAGATGCCGGACACGGCCGCGCGCATCGACGAACCGTGCACCGCGCAGGGCGCCAAGGCGATCACCCGCGCGCTGCGTGAGCGACTGCCGGCGCGCGAAGGCCACGCCGTGCTGGTGCTGCAGGGCCAGCCGAAGCTGCTGCTGGATTTCGCCCAGGACCAGATGGTGGTGCCCGCGGGCGTGGCGGTGGCGTGCCTTGCGCAGGATCTTTCCGATGCCTTCGATGCGCTGTCGCTGCACGGGCTTTCCCAACGTCGCTACCAGCAACTGGGCGGCGCGCTGCCCCGCCAGCCGCTGCGCCCGTTGCTGTGGCAGTGGGGGCAGCGCCCGGCGCACTGGCGCGACCTGGATGCCCGCCTGCAACGCAACGCGCGGGTCAAACTGCTGCGGTGGCCGGACTTCCGCGTACTCGGGCACCAGCACGACAGTTTCCGGCTGTGTTCGCTGCTGCTCAAGCGCGCGTGCAGCGTGGACGAATGCGCCACGCTGCTGGACATGCCGGCCGACGCGGTGCGCAGCGTCGTGCACCCGGCCTACCTGTGCGGCTACGCCGCGATCGAAGACAGCGGGAGCGGCGCACCGCCGCTGCGTGCCGGCGGCAGCGGCGGCGGCACCCTGCTGGCCCGGATGTGGCGCAGCGTGCGCCAGCGTGGCGGGGGCTGAGCGTGCGCGAACACAAGATCGTGGTGCTGGGCAGCATGGGATGTGGCAAATCGACGCTGGTGCGCGCGATCGCGGCCGGTGCCGTGGTCGATACCGACGTGCCCAACAGCGACCGCCAGGGGGCTGACAAGGTATCGACCACCGTGGCCATGGACTACGCCGACATCGACCTGCCCAACGGTGACCGCCTGCGCCTGTATGGCACGCCGGGACAGCAGCGCTTCGATTTCATCTGGCCGATCCTGCTGCAGGGCGCCAGCGGCGTGGTGCTGCTGCTGGACGCCACCCGCAGTGCGGCCGTCGACGAACTGCGGACCTATCTGGAGGTACTGCGTGAACACGCCGCGCAGGTGCCGGCCGTGATCGGCATTTCGCGCATGGACCTCGCCCATGGGTTCGACCTGGAGTCGTGCGCGTCGCTGGCCGGCTGGGACGAGCGCGTACTGCCGGTGCTGCCGGTGGACGCACGTGACCGCGATCAGGGCCTGCTGCTGATGGATGTGCTGATGAGCGAGATGGAAACCCGCGACCTGGTGATGAGCGATGGCTGACGGACACGATGCGCGCCAGCTGGCGCCTGCGGCCCGGGAGCGCGTGATGCAGCACCTGCAGACGTTCGCTGACACCCTCAACGGCGTGCGCAGCGTGGTGCTGGCCAGCGTGGACGGGTTTGCGCTGGTGCCTGCCGCCGGCACCCATGGCAATGGCGAGCGCCTCGCGGCGATGACCAGCGCGATGCTGGCGCTGGCCGCGGCGGTGGGCCGCGAGCTGTCGCTGGGCGAACTGGAAGTGCTGATGCTGGAAGCCGGGGAGGGCAAGGTACTGATGCTGGCACTGCCGTGCGCGCCGGCGCCGCTGCTGCTGATGACCGCCTGCGATACCCGCTGCGTGACCGGCAAGGTGCTTTGGAGTGCGAAGGAATGTGGCCGCAACATCATGGCCGAACTCAGCGGACCACGAGCCGGTCCGTAGGGGAACCTGGGGCTCGACAACCAAATGGGGTGCAACATGGCAACTGGACTCAGCGATACGTTGAAAGCGTTGATGGAGATCGATGGCGCGCAGGCCGTGGCATTGGTGGACTATGAAAGCGGCATGCTGCTGGGCGAAGCCGGCTCGGGCATGGACATGGAAGTGGCGGCAGCAGGCAATACCGAGGTGATCCGCGCCAAGATGAAGACCGCCGCCTCGTTGAACCTCAACGACACCATCGAGGACATCCTGATCTCGCTGGGCAAGGCGTACCACATCATGCGCCCGGTCGCTGCAAAGAAAGGGCTCTTCCTGTACCTCGTGCTGGATCGCAACAAGTCCAACCTGGCGCTCGCCCGCCGCCGGGTGCAGGACGTGGAGGCGCAGCTGGCGCTGTAACCGCCCGGCGGCCGCCGGCCATCCTCCGGGATGGTCGGAGGCGGCGGATTCGCCTGGCCCAGGCTTGCCGCCCAAGGGTCGGCACTACTATGGTGGGGGCCAGTCCCTACGGGTCGTGCGGCATGGCGGTTGGCAATTCTCCCGATGACGATGCGCTGGCGGCGCGCCTGGCGACGCGGGTCCGCGATGGGTTCGAGGACTACCACGCGCGCTTTGCCGGGGTGACCCGACGGGCGCGACTGCGCTTCGAGACCCGCGACTGGGCCGGCGCTCGACAGGATGCGGTGGAACGCATCGGGCTGTACGACCGCTGCATCGCGCAGGCCGTGGACGTGCTGCGGCGCGCGGCCGGTGAGGGCATCGGCCGGCGCAGCCTGTGGCTGAAGGTGCGCACGGCCTATGCCGCGCAGGTGGCCGGCCTGATCGACGCCGAGCTGTACAAAACGTTCTACAACACGTTGGCCCGGCGCCTGTTCGCCACCGAGGGCGTGGATGCGGAGGTGGAGTTCATGGCGCTGGACGTGGAGCCGTCCGACGCCATCACCCATCCCGTCGCGCGGCATGCCTACGCCTTGTCCGCCACGCGGCCAGCCGAAGCCTTCATGCGGGTGCTGGGGGATTATCGCTTCGGGGTGCCATATGCCCATCAGCTGCGCTGTGCAGCGGCGATCGCGGTACGCCTGCAGGACGACCTGCAGCACTGGGGCGCCCAGCCGGTGCGCAGCATCGAGCTGCTGGACACGGTGTTCTACCGTGAACGCCGTGCCTATCTGGTAGGGCGGGTATTCGGCGAACATCGCTTCTCACCGTGCGTGATCGCGCTGGTGAATGATGCCGATGGGCTGCGTGCCGAAGCCGTACTGACCCGGCGTCGCGACGTGGCACACCTGTTCGGCGTGTCACGCAGCTATTTCCAGGCCGACCTGGCCACGGTCGGCGATGCGGTGGTGTTCCTGCGCAGCCTGCTGCCCGCCAAGCCCATCGATGAGATCTACACCGTGCTGGGCCGCGCCAAGCAGGGCAAGACCGAGCGCTACCGGACCTTCTTCCGGCACTTCCAGGACCATCCCGACGAACAGCTGGTGCATGCCGATGGCACGCCCGGCATGGTCATGGCGGTATTCACCCTGCCCAGCTATCCGCTGGTGTTCAAGCTGATCCGCGACCGCTTTGCCTGGCCCAAGACCATGACCCGGCACCAGGTCGAAGAAAAGTACGCCCTGGTATTCAACCTGGACCGCGTCGGCCGCCTGCTCGATGCGCAGCCGTACCGTCACCTGCGTTTTCCGAAGGCGCGCTTCTCGGCGGCGCTGCGCGACGAGCTGCTCACCCAGTGCGCGGCCAGCGTGCGCGAAGAGGGCGACAGCCTGGTGATCGCGCTGTGCTATGTGCAGCGTCGTTTCCGCCCATTGAACCTGTATTTGCGCGAACAGACGGTGGAAGCGCGCCGCGCGGCGGCGCTGGACTATGCGCAGGCGATCACCGACATGGCGCGCAACAACATTTTTCCGGGCGACATGCTGCCGAAGAACTTCGGCGTCTCGCGGCACGGGCGCGCGGTGTTCTACGACTATGACGAGCTGTGCCTGGTGAGTGACTGCGTGTTCCGCGCCTGGCCGACACCGCGCAATGCCGACGAAGCCCTGTCCGACGAGCCCTGGTTCCATGTCGGCCCACGCGATGTGTTCCCGGAACGCTTCGCACCGTTCATGGGGTTGCCCGCCCAGGAGCTCGCAGCGGTGCGCGAGCAGCAGGCACATCTGTTCGATCCCGCGTGGTGGCAGGCGCTGCAGGCACGGTTCGCGGCGGGCGACTACCCCGATACGCCACCCTATGCGCCTGTTCATCGGCTGGCGTGATGTGTCCATGCCCCAGCGCCGGGGTATCCTCGGCGTCATCGAGGCATGGCGTCTGGTGTCGCGATAGGTCGATTGGATTGGCAGGAGACCGGGTCTGCATGTCAGGCTCGCGTATCCGCTCACAAGGAGTCGTGCAATGCGTAGTTCCCTTTACCTCGCACTGGCGGTGGCGCTCGCTGGCAGCATCGTCATCACCGCACCGCAGGCTGCCGCGCAGTCACGCAGCGAGGTCCGCAGGACCGCCGAAGGCAGCATGGTGCTGACCGGTCAGATCAACATCGGCCTGGCAGGACAGGTGGAGGGCTTCGTGCTGGACCAGCGCGAGAAGGTGCCGGTCGACATGGCCGACTTCGTCGACCGTGCCGTGCAGACGTGGCGCTTCGAGCCGATCGTGCGCGACGGCAAGCCCGTGCATGCCCGCACCCGGGTCTCGATCCGCCTGCTGGCCAGGCCGGAAACCGACGGCAAAAGCACGGTGACATTGGATGCGGCCAATTTCGGCGAGTACGACCCGACCAGCACCGGGCAGGTCACCAGCCTGAAGCTGACGCCGCCCCTGTTTCCCCAGGCCGCGATGGACATGGGCGGCAGCGGCGACGTGATGTTGCTGGTCCAGGTGAACCGGGACGGCACGGTCAAGGACGTGATGGCCGAGCAGGTCAACCTTCGCGTGGTGGCCGACGAGCGCCGCATGCAGAAGCTGCGCGACACCTTCGCGCGGCAGAGCGTGAATACCGCGCGGCGCTGGACCTTCCGCGTGCCCAGCACCGGCGAGGAGGCGGGCAAGGCCTCCTGGACCGTCCGCGTCCCGGTGAGCTTCGACTACGGCGAGGTCACGCGGGCGTACGGAAAATGGACGGTCTACATTCCGGGTCCGCGTGCCAAGGCGTCGTGGCGCAGCGGCGGAGGGCACGACGACAACCTGGTCGGCCTGCTGCCGGCAGGCGGCGTGTACATGGCCGACGCCCCCGGTGGCCCGCGCCTGCTGACCCCGCTGGGGGGCTGACCCGCGCGTGGCGCCGGGCGCTGCCCGGCTGCCCCATCAGCCCGCGCCGGGCCCGTCCGGCGCCGGGTATACCACGGTGCGATTGCGGCCCTGTTCCTTGGCCATGTACAGGGCCTTGTCGGCCAGCCGCAACGCCTGGTGCGGGTCGTGATGGTAAGACGGGTAATGGGCAACGCCCAGCGACACCGTGACCGTGCCCACGTCATCGAACACTTCCGCCGCCACCTGCATGCGCAGGCGCTCGGCGATGGCGGCACTGGCCTTCACATCGATGCCTGGCAGCAGGATCAGGAATTCCTCGCCGCCGTTGCGGCACAGCAGGTCGGTGTCACGCGAATCGTCGCGCATGATCTGCGCGATGCGCAGGATCACCGCGTCGCCTGCCGCATGCCCGAAGCGGTCGTTGATGCTCTTGAAGCGGTCGATGTCCAGCGCGACGATGCCGAACGGCTGTCCGCGCGCCTGCCAGTCTTCCAGCCCTTCCTGCAGCCCGCGCCGATTCTGCAGGCCGGTGAGCGGGTCGGTCATGCTGGCGCGGCTGAGCTTGCCGATCCGGTCCTGCAGCAGGTTGAAGCTGTACAGCAGCGCCTGCTTCAGGTGGGCCGCCTCGTAGTACCAGGCGCGGATCCCGCTGACATGACGGATGGCAATGCCGGTGTCGCGGTTCTGTACGTTGCGCGCCAGCTGCCACAGCGGCAGCGAGATGCGCCGCGCGAACCACCAGGTGACCAGCAGCGACAGCACGCCCAGCGGAATGGCATTCCAGATCACCGCCTGCATCAGTCGCGACAGCGGTGCCAGCGTGGCCGCGGTGGGACGCTGCGCCACCACGCCCCAGCCGACGCTGGCGACCGGGGCATAGCCGGCCAGCATCAGCACGCCATGGCTGTTGCGCACTTCCTGCGCCCCCGAATGACCCTGGCTGACCGCCTTCACCGCGGGATTGTCCAGCGCGAACTGGCCCACCCGGCCGGGTTCGATGTGGTACAGGATGCGGCCGTTGCGGTCGACCACGTACAGATACGAGCCGTCCCGGTAGTAGTGCTTGCCCAGCAGGCTCTGCAGGATGCTGCGCTGGCGCAGGTAGATGGTGCCGCTCACGTAGCCCTGGTAGTCGCCCCGGGCATTGAAGATCGGATGCGAGATGGCGACCAGCAGGCGGCCCGTGGCCGACTGGTAAGGATCGCTGATGTAGGGCTCGCGGCGCTTGAGCGCCTCGCTGTTGCCCTGGCTGTTGAGCACCACGCCCTGCAGGGCAAGGCTCAGCGGCGAGGTGGCCAGCACGGTGCCGGCCGGATCGACGATCAGCACGGAATTGAAGCTGTTGGTCTGCAGCTGCAGGCGCGCGGCCTCGGCCTCCAGTTCGGCGCGGCTGTGCGCCCGTTGGCCCAGGCCGGTGGCGGCGTAGGCCAGCTGCTGCTGGGCCGAGAGCACGAAGTTCTGCGTGCTTTCGGCCAGCTTGCTGGCATACACGCGGTTGGACTCCAGCGTGGTGCCGATCAGCTGCTCGCGTTGTACGCGGTAGCTGGCGTGCAGCGTGTTGGCCAGGGCGACGAGCGCGCTGAGCAGCGCCAGCGCCAGGATCAGCTTGCCCAGGTTCAGGCGGGACGAAAGCAGGGGCATGAACGAACAACCGGCAAGGTGCTGCGCCAACCGGTCCTACCGATGAGGCTGCAACGAAGGAGCGGTCAGAGGCGAACTGCATGGCGCCGGGCCGGTACGCCGTACAGCGCCCGTGCCATGGCCACCCTGCCCCCGGGCGAACGATGGATCTCGGCGCGGATTATCACGGATTCGCCGGCGCCGTGGGTAAAACACTGTGGGCCGTGGCGGCCCGGGGGCGGGCGCCCCGGCTCAGCGCTCCAGCCGCGTGCGCAGCACGCTGCGCACGCTGGCCACGCGGTCCTCATCCAGGGTCCCCAGCACCCCGCGCGCGGCATCGGGGATGTGTGCGTTGGATTCCGCGCCGGCGGTGAATACATAGTGGTCGAACAGCGCCTGCCAATGCCTGCGCTGCGCAGGGGGCAGGCCGCGCAGCGCGAGCAGTGACAGCATCAAGGCATTCATCGGCGCGTCGGTCCAGGCCGGCACCGGCCGCCACCAGTAATTGACCAGCACGTTGAAGTCCTCCAGCCCCTCCATGTGGTGCCACCACAGGGAGGGAATGAACACCGCATCGCCCGGACCCAGTTCGGCTACCTGCGCGCTGGCCATGGCCCGCTCGAAGCGCGGGAAGCGCTCCAGGTCGGGCGCGGCAAAATCCACCAGGCTTACCGCCTGGCCGGCGGGGGTGAAGTCCAGCGGCCCCACGTACAGGTTGCCGACCTGGTCCGGTGGAAACAGGGTGACCCGGCGGCGGCCGGCCGCCACGCAGGCCAGGTTGTCCGGGACGTCGTGGTGGGCGGCGATGCGCGAGCGGTTGCCGATCCAGATGCTGGCCAACGGATCGTCCACGCCCAGCTGCAGCGGGTTGTCGCGGCGGAAACCGGGCAGGAAGCTGTCCAGCGTGGTCGAGGCCACGTAGATGGTGGGCGCGGCATCGGCGCTGCGGTACTTGAGCAGGGTGTCCAGCACGACCTTCAGGGGGATCTGCTCGCGGCGGAAGTTGAAACCGCTCATGTCCGCGTTGTAGAAGATCCGGCCCTGCGCGTCGGGAGGCGCGGTGGTCGCGGTGACCGGCAGGGTGCCGTGGTCGAACTGTTTGAGATGGGCCACGGCCGCGTCGGCCGAGACGCGCGCGGCGTTGACCAACGGCCAGTCGCCGACCAGCCCGCGGATCACCTTCGGGGTGGTCCAGCCGGGCAGGAGGTGCGGCAGCCGGCTGCGGTCGAGGTCGCGGACTTCGTCGATCGGGCCGGGCGTTGCAGGCATGGCAGGGTCGCTTGCAGGGCAGGGACGGTCTGGCGAGTGTAGACCCGCCAGACCGTCAACGGACTCAGAACTTGTAGCGCACGCCGAACATGTAGCGCGGGCCGGTCTGGGTGGCGTAACGCAGCATGTTGGTGTGGCGCGCGTAGGTACGCATGGTCTCGTCGGTCAGGTTGATCGCCTCCAGGCTCAGCGACAGCTGGTCGCTGACTGCATAGCTGATGTTGAGGTCGAGCTGGCCATAGTCGTCGGTGTAGTTGGGGTTCGGACCCTGGCCGCCGATGCCGTTGAGGAACTTGTCGCGCCAGTTGTAGGCCGCACGGATCTGCCACTGGTTCTTGTCGTAGAACGCCACCAGGTTGGCCGAATCGCTCAGCCCGATCATCGGGTACTGGTCGCCCAGGCTCAGGTTGTCGAAGGTCAGCCCGGACTTCACCTTGGTGTAGTTCGCCGCCAGGCCGAAGCCGGACTGCCCGAACAGGTGCTGCACCGCGACTTCCCAGCCATCGAGATGGTCCGAACGCTGGTTGGCCGGCAGGGTGATGTCGGATCCGGCGACCGGGTCGCCGGGCTGGCCGACGATGGTGCCGGTGAGCTGGCCGGCCGAGTTCGTGCCGGTGGCGGTCACGCCCGGCTGGCCGTTGAAGTTGGTGAAGATGTAGTCGCGGATGCACGGCATGTCCGACACGCCGCAGCCACCGGCGGCCAGTGCTGCGTTCCAGTACGCACCACCGACCGGTGTGTGCAGGTTGCCGGTGTTTTCGCGCACGATGGTGTCGCTGATGAAGTTCTTGATGTTCTTGCGGAAGAACCCGACCGAGGCGTAGCTCGCCTCCCCGTAGTACCACTCCAGCGACAGGTCGAAGTTGTCCGACAGCAGTGGCTCCAGCGCCGGGTTGCCGCGCGAGCCGCTGCCCCCCTGGGTACGCACGATGTCGGCGAGGGTCTGTCCACTCTGGATCTGGGTCCAGCCCGGGCGGCCCAGGCTGCGGCTGTAACTGCCGCGCAGGGCCAGCGTATCGCTGATGTCGAGCTTCAGGTCGAGGTTGGGCAGCACGTAGTCGTACTTGCCGCTGTCGCTGATGAAGCCGCTTTCGCTGGCGTAATCGATGTTCAGCTCGTTGGCCGAGCTCCAGCTGATGCCGTTGGGCACGCGCACCATTGCGGTGGAATCCACGTCGGTCTGCTCGTAGCGCACGCCCACGGCCACGTTCAGCGGCATCGACCAGTCGAACGTGGTGCGGTACTGCAGGAACGCACTCTTGGACTTCTCGTTGGTGCGGATGTCTTCGGAGTACTCGGTGGGGGCCACGTAGCAGGTCGGGCAGGCCGGGTCGGACGCGGTGCCGACCTGCGCGGCGCGATTGATCAGCCGATCGAAGTCGAACACCAGGAACTGGCCGGTCAGGCGCGGATCGTCGTGCCCGGAGAAGGCATCGAAGTACCGGCCCATGTCGTCGGCGTACCAGATGCTGTCGTCGTAGTCGGCCGGGGTGCCCAGGCCGCCCCAGGTATTGCGCTGCATGATCGCCGAGGCCGAACGGTTCTTCACGTCGGTGTAGCCGACGCCGAAGTCCAGCGCCGAGTAGTTCTCGAAGGTGAACGTGCCGCGGCCCTGGTACTGCTCCACCTCGGACTTGTTGTAGCTGTTCTGGAACACCGAGCCGGTGACCAGCGCGTCGGCCGCCTGCACGCCACCGGGCGGCAGCGCGATGTTGATGATCGGCAGCTCGCCGCTGTAGTCCACCGTGGTCGTGCCGCGCACGAACGCGGCCACGCCGAGTACGCCGGCCGAACCGTACGGGCTGTCCGGCTGCGATTCGCCGGTGGAGTGGTGCGCATCGAAGGACAGGGTCAACGCATCATTGACTTCCCATTCCACGTTGAAGCCGAGTGAGTCCATGGTGTTTTTGGTGGCCAGCTGCGCGCCGCCCATCGACACGTCGGAGTTCACCATGTCTTCGCTGTAGATGATCGGCGCGGCGACCGGCCCATTGGTCCAGATGCTGTCGCCCGGACCGTAGTTGAACCACACCGACAGTTCGCTGCGCTGCTGCTGCACCTTGTTTTCCACGTAGGTGTAGTCCAGCGTGGTGGTGACGTTGTCCACCGGCTTCCACTGCAGGGTGGCCTGGCCATTGGTGCGCTGGCGCTGCACGCCGTTGACGTTGTAGGCGGTGTTCTGCGGGCGGCCATAGACATCATCCGGGCCGGGGCGGTTCTGGATGCGGTCGGCGTACCCCTGGCCGGGCTGGGGCAGTACGCGCCAGTCGGTGGTGTTGTCGCCTTCGAAGGTGGCCCAGCCCTCCGCGACGGTGGCCTGGTTGAAGCCCGAGTCACGCTCCTGGTAGCTGCCGCTGAGCATCAGGCCGACCCGCCCATCGGCGAAGGTGTCGCTGAAAATGCCTGACAGCTCCCCGGTGAAGTCCGAGCCCTGCAGGGTGCGCGGCAGGTTGTCGTTGGAGGTGTCGTTGACCGCCTTGACGCCCACGCTGACCACCGGTGCCGATTCCAGCGGGCGCAGGGTCTTGACGTTGATGGTGGCGCCGATGCCGCCGGTCGGGTTGTCGGCGCGGGTGGTCTTGAACACTTCCACCGCCGAGATCGACTCGGAGGCAATGTTGGCGAAGTCGAACGAGCGCGAGCTGGAGAGCCCGCCGCCGCCGTTGCCCAGGTTGGACGCCGGCATCTGGCGGCCGTTGAGCAGCACCAGGTTGAAGTCCGGCCCGATGCCGCGCACGGTCACCTTGGACCCCTCGCCACTGGAGGTACGGTCGATCGACACGCCGCTGATGCGCTGCAGCGATTCGGCCAGGTTGGTGTCCGGGAACTTGCCGATGTCCTCGGCCACGATACCGTCGACCACGCCCTGGCTGTCGCGCTTGAGGTTCATGGACGAGGTAAGGCTGCCGCGGATACCGGTGACCTGCACCGTATCGAGGGTGGACGGGTCCAGCCCCTGCGACGACGACGCGGCGCCGTCGCGGCTCGGATCCTGGGCCCACGCCGGCCCGGCCAAAACGGCGAGCAGCGCGGAAGTGAGCATTGCCTTGCGGGGTACGGCCTTGTACGTCTTCATCAACACTCCCTCCCCAGGGAAATCGGTAATGGCAGTCCTACGGCGTCTGGAACGTTCGACAACGATGTGGGCGGATTGGGCCCACGCCTGACAGCGTTGTCAACAAACTGCCATGGGGCCGACCCGCCGGAGCTCCCAATGCATGCGCCGGTTGCGCGTGGTCAGCGATTGCAGATGGCAACCGAAAGCACTGCGTTGCGGGGCTTTCCAGCGTTTTTGCAGGGGGCGTGGCGGTCCCGGTCCGCTGCGTGCTGCATGTTGTGCAGTGCAGTACGGAACTGCGCGAAACGCAGTCAGGCGTCCGCGGCGGAGGCTGTCATGTGATCTGACCGGTTGTCTGACAGCGCAGGACAAGAACGGCCCGCGCAGGGTGCATGTGTGGCCGCCGAATGGCTGCCGCATCCCTCACCAGGACAGGCAGCGGACACGTTCCGGTGAGGGCGGTCATGGGGCGGCGCGGTCGCGCCGCTCCGCCGTGCTCCTCACCGACGTCTTGGTGCGTGGGTGGATTCACGCACCAGCACGGCGTGCTCCACCGTCACCATCCGCCCCGCCTTCGAGGAGCGGATGCGGTCGATCAGCTGCTCGGTGGCCAGTCGTCCCATGGTGTCGGTGGGCTGGCCTACGGTGGTCAGGGCCGGGTAGATGTGCCCGGCGATAGGCGTGTCATCGAAGCCGCACACGGAAAGATCGCGCGGCACGCGCAGGCCGCGCTGGCCGGCCACGCGGAACACCGCGGCGGCCATGTCGTCGTTGGCCGCGAAGATCGCGGTCGGCGGCTCGGGCAGGTCCAGCAGCACGTTGGCCGCGTCGATGCCCGACTCGAACGAGAACTGGCCACTCGCCACCAGCGCCGGGTCATAGTCGATACCGGCCTCGCGCAGTGCCTGGCGGTACCCGGCCAGGCGCCACTGGCACGCGCCATGCGCGCGCGGGCCCTTGATGTGTCCGATGCGCCGGTGGCCCTGTGCCACCAGGTGCCCGATCAGCTCCACCACCGCCGTGGTCTCGTCCATGCGCACCCCGATACGGCCTTCAGGGTGGCGCGGGGCGATGCTCGAAAAGGGAATGCCGTTGTCTTCCAGGTACGCCAGCACCACGGCATCGTCGGTCAGCGGCGGAATCAATACCACGCCGTCGGGGCGCGAGTTCTCGAACAGCGCGGCCAGGTCGGGCAGGGTGCGCCGACCGATACCGACCGGCCCGAGGATCAGGTTGTAGTGGTGCGCATGACAGGCCTCCAGCATGCCGTTCTGGATTTCCATCAGGTAATTGCGCGACGGGTTGTTGTAGACCAGGGCCAGCGCGTACGAGCGCTGCCCGGCCAGGCTGCGCGCGGACAGGTTCGGCTTGTATCCCAGCCGGGTGACCGCGGCGAGCACGCGGTCGCGCGTCTCCGCCCGCACGTTGGGCTCATTGTTGAGCACGCGCGATACGGTCTTGATCGAAACGCCTGCAACGGCGGCCACATCCTCGATACGACTACGCATGGTGCGATGGATCCTCCTGGAGAGCCCGGCCGGCCGCTGCCGATGGTAATGCGCCTGTGTCGTTTCGGGATTACCGAAGCAGGCGGATGGTGCCATGTCGCGGGGCGTTCGTGCACGGCCTGGAATCCATGCGGCATTGCAACAGCCAGCGTGGGTTCCCGCCCTTGTCAAAACGAGCCCGCCCAACAACCACGGGGACGCCAGGACATGCCGCCTCCCGAACGGTTGACAGCGCCACGCGCGGCTTATATGACAGCGCTGTCACCGACCGCGCTGAAGCAGCCCGCGCCCGGTCCATCATCCGCACATCCCGTTGGAGGTAGATGCACGTGAGCAGCGCCCGGAAGACCCTTCTTACCGCCTGTGTCCTGACGGCATTGGCCGCCCAGGCGCATGCCGCACCCGCCGCCGGGCGCCTGCAGGACTGGCCGCAGGTGACCAGTGTGATCGCCTCCGACCCGGCCATCGAAGCCCGCGTGCGCAGCATCCTGGCGCAGATGACCCTGGCGCAGAAGGTCGGGCAGATGACCCAGCCGGAGATCAAGCAGATCACCCCGGAGCAGGTGCGTACCTACTACATCGGCTCGGTGCTCAATGGCGGTGGCTCGTGGCCGGGCATGGACAAGCACGCCAGCGTGGCCGACTGGGTGAAGCTGGCCGATGCCTATCACGCTGCGTCGCTGGCCACCGACGCGCGCACGCCGGTGCCGGTGATCTGGGGCACAGACGCCGTGCACGGTCACAGCAACGTGTTCGGCGCCACGCTGTTCCCGCACAACATCGGCCTGGGCGCCACCCGCGATGCCGGGTTGATCGAGCGCATCGGTGCCGCCACCGGCAGCGCCACCCGTGCCACCGGCATCGGCTGGGTGTTCGCGCCGACGCTGGCGGTCGCGCATGACCCGCGCTGGGGCCGCACCTACGAAAGCTTCTCGTCCGACCCGTCCATCGTGCGCGAGTACGCCGCTGCCTACGTCAAGGGCGCGCAGGGCCGCTTCACCGGCGACGGCAACGTGGTGGCCACGGCCAAGCACTACATCGGCGATGGGGCCACCGACAACGGCCGCGACCAGGGCGAGGCCACGGTGGACAAGGCCACCATGATCAACGTGCACGGCCAGGGTTACTTCGGTGCGCTGGGCGAGGGCGTGCAGACGGTGATGGCCTCGTTCAACAGCTGGAACGACCGCGCCGGCGGCGTGGACTACGGCAAGATGCACGGCAGCCAGGCGCTGCTGACCGGCGCGCTGAAGGAAAAGATGGGCTTCGACGGCTTCATCGTCTCCGACTGGAACGGCATTGCCCAGGTGCCCGGCTGCCGCAACGACAGCTGCGCCCAGGCGATCAACGCCGGTATCGACATGGTGATGGTGCCCGACGACTGGAAGGCCTTCATCGCCAACACCATCGCCCAGGTGGAGAGCGGCGAGATTCCGATGGCGCGCATCGACGATGCGGTGACCCGCATCCTGCGCGTGAAGCTGCGTGCGGGCCTGTTCGAGCACAAGCCGTCCGACAGCCGCTACGCAGGTGACGCCAACGCCGTGCAGCACCGCGAACTGGCACGCGAAGCCGTGCGCGAATCGCTGGTGCTGCTGAAGAACCAGGACAAGGTGCTGCCGCTCAAGCGCGATGCGCGCGTGCTGGTGGTGGGCAAAAGTGCCGACAGCCTGTCCGACCAGGCCGGGGGTTGGTCGCTGACCTGGCAGGGCACCGAGAACACGAACGCCGATTTCCCCAATGCCGATTCGGTGCTGGGCGCGCTGCGCGCCGAACTGGGCACGCAGCAGGTGACCTACAGCGCCGATGCCAAGGGCATCGATGCGTCGGCGTTCGACGTGGTGGTCGCGGTGATCGGCGAAACGCCGTACGCCGAAACCAACGGCGACATCCTCGCCTCGGACACGGTCAGCCACAGCCGTGCGCAGCCGCAGGACCTGGCCGTGCTCAAGGCCGCCGCCGCCACCGGCAAGCCGCTGGTCACCGTGTACTTCTCCGGCCGCCCGATGTACACCAACGACCTGCTCAACCTGTCGCAGGCATTCGTTGCCGCGTGGTTGCCGGGCACCGAAGGCAAGGGCATCACCGACGTGCTGGTGGCAGGCAAAGACGGCAGGCCCGTGCATGACTTCCATGGCCGGCTCAGCTTCCCGTGGCCGGGCGTGCCGTGCCCGGCACCGATCGACCGCCCGGACCCGAAGCGACCGGACCTGTTCAAATTCGGCTATGGCCTGAGCTATGCCAAGCCCGCGCAGGTCGCGCGGCTGCCCGAAACCAACCCGGATCATTGTGGCGAAGTGACCACGCTGCCGATCTTCAACCGCGTGGACACGGCGCCGTTCTCGCTGCACATCGCCGCCGGCGGTGCCACCCAGCCGCTCGGCAATGATCTCAACGCCACCCTGCGCTGGCCGAAGGAGCGGCCGGTGGCCGAGGTGCGTACCGTGCAGATCAACACGCAGCAGGACGCCCGCGAAGTGACCTGGCTGGCCCCGGCGCAGCTGATCGCGCGCAGCACGTCGCGGCGCAACCTGGGCGCGCTGGCGCGCAGCAACGGCGCGTTGCAGTTTGACGTGATGGTGCAGCACCCGCCCGCGTCGCCGGTCACGGTGACCATGCAGTGCGGCACCGGTTGCGAGGGCGGCGTGGATATCGCCCCGGCGCTGGCAACGCTCACCCCGGGCCAGAAGCGCACGGTGACCCTTCCGCTTGCCTGCTTCGCCAGCAAAGGCGTGGACCTGGGCGCGGTGGAAGCCCCGTTCGTGGTGAGCGCGGACAGGCCGTTCGCCGCGGCCTTCACCCAGGTGCGGGTGGCGACGAAGGCGGACAAGGCCGAGGGGGTGGTGGAGTGCCGCTGAAGCAGTAGGTGATGCTTGGGCCGGCCAACGGCCGGCGCTACCACGCCAGGATGTGTCGGGTTTGCCGCGACAATGGGAGTTGTTGCAGGGGATTCCCGCCGGCTGACGGGTAGCGTGTGAGCTACACGGGCGCGGGGGAATCGATGTGACGCTGATGCATGTTCTGGGTGGGCTGTCGCTGCTGATCCTGGTCGGGGTGGCGACCATGGTGCGGGCAGGGATCGGGTTCGAACACGCGGATGGGACGGCGGTGCAGGAGGGGGCCGCCGAGGTCGATGCAGTGGAGGTGGTGGTGGAGCCGCCACTGGAAGCGACGGCCACGGCCACGGGGCCGCTGCATTTCGGGCCGCTGCTGGATCGCATGCGGCCGTGAGGCGTGCCGACCAACGGTCGGCACCTACCGTCAGCCAGCGCTGATCGGTTGGGGCCCCCAACCATGAAAAAGGCCCCGAAGTGCGGGGCCTCTTTCTGTTTCGATGTGGGCGCCGATCAGCGCTTCATCGAACCGAAGAACTCGTCGTTGGACTTGGTGTTCTTCATCTTGTCGAGCAGGAACTCCATCGCGGCGATTTCGTCCATCGGGTGCAGCAGCTTGCGCAGGATCCAGATCTTCTGCAGCAGCTCCGGTTCGATCAACAGGTCTTCGCGGCGGGTGCCCGAACGGTTGATATCGATGGCCGGGTACACGCGCTTTTCGGCGATACGGCGGTTCAGGTGCACTTCGCTGTTGCCGGTGCCCTTGAACTCTTCGTAGATCACCTCGTCCATCTTGCTGCCGGTGTCGACCAGCGCGGTGGCGATGATGGTCAGGCTGCCGCCTTCTTCCACGTTGCGCGCGGCACCGAAGAAGCGCTTCGGACGGTGCAGGGCGTTGGCGTCCACACCACCGGTGAGCACCTTGCCGGAGCTGGGCACCACATTGTTGTAGGCGCGTGCCAGGCGGGTGATCGAGTCGAGCAGGATCACCACGTCCTTCTTGTGTTCCACCAGGCGCTTGGCGCGCTCGATCACCATTTCGGCAACCTGCACGTGGCGCGCGGCCGGTTCGTCGAAGGTGGAGCTGATGACTTCGCCGCGCACGGTGCGCTGCATTTCGGTCACTTCTTCCGGACGCTCGTCGATGAGCAGCACGATCATGTGCACGTCCGGGTGGTTGGTGGTGATCGCCGTCGCCACCTGCTGCATCAGCATGGTCTTACCGGCCTTGGGCGGGGAGACGATCAGCGCACGCTGACCCTTACCCTGCGGTGCCATCAGATCCATGATGCGGCCGGTGATGTCTTCGGACGAACCGTTGCCACGTTCCAGGGTGAAGCGCTTGCGCGGGAACAGCGGGGTGAGGTTCTCGAACAGCACCTTGTTCTTGGACGCTTCCAGCGGCTCACCGTTGATGGTGTCCACGATCGACAGCGCGAAGTAGCGCTCGCCGTCCTTCGGGAAGCGGATGCGGCCGGAGAGGTGGTCGCCGGTGCGCAGGTTGAAGCGGCGGATCTGGCTGGGCGAAATGTAGGTATCGTCCGGGCCGGCCAGGTAGCTGGCTTCAGCCGCGCGCAGGAAGCCGAAGCCGTCCGGCAGGATTTCCAGCACACCGTCGGCGGCCACGCCGTCGCCATGGCGGGTGAGCACCTTGAGCAGGGCGAAGATCACGTCCTGCTTGCGGGCGCGGGCCACGCCTTCGGAGATCTGCAGCTGCTCGGCGATTTCCAGCAGCTTCTGCGCCGGCATGCGCTTGAGGTCGCTCAGCGAATAGACCGGGAAGCCCTCGGGCACGTTGGCCTGCTGGCTGCGCACGAACGGCTGCTGTTCGCCGTTGTCCTGCGGCATGCCGTCGTCGCGGTAGCCACCGCCGCCGCCACCGCGGTTGCGATCACGGTCACGGCGATTGCGGAAGCGGTCGCGGCGGTTGCCCTGGCCCTGGCCCTGGTTCTGGCCGCCCTGGTTCTGGCCCTGCTGGTACGGGTTCTGGCCGCCCTGGGGGTTGTTGTTGTTATTGCGCTGGCCGCCGTCGCCGGCCTCCTGGCCGCCGCCCTGTGGGGCCGGGGCATCGCCGCCGGACGAGGCCGGGGCCTGGGGTGCCTGCTGCGGTGCTGCGGGTGCGGCAGCCGGCGCCGGCGCGACAGGCGCGGCAGCCAGGGGCAGGGCATTCTGTTCGGGGGACGGCCCGGTGTCGGCGCTGCTGGCAGCGGCCTTGGCGACGCGCGGCTTGCGCACGCGCTTCTCGGCGGGCGCGTCGGCGCTCCCGGGTTCGGTCGTAGTGATATCGGACAAGTGCTGAATTCCTCGCTGGAAGGTGCGAGCGCCCTGCAGGGGCGGCGAACGTTGGGAAGGGATTCTGGAAACGAACGTCATCCAGAAGATGCGGCGCGCGAATGCGGCCGGATGTGCCGACACTAACACCGGCTCGCGGCGGCGCGCAAGCCGGGTGGGGCAGGGTCATTCATGCGGGCGTGGGCCCGCGGGGCAGCCGGGGGCCGGCTGCCGGGTCGCTCAGGCCAGGGCCTTGTCGATCAGGCCGGCCAGCTGTTGCTTGCCAACGGCGCCGACCTGCTCGCCGACCTTCTCGCCGCCCTTGAACACCACCAGGTACGGGATCGAACGAACGTGGTACTTCGAGGCCAGTGCACGGTTGTTGTCCACATTGACCTTCACGACCTTGGCGCGACCCTGGTAGGTATCGGCCAACTCGTCCAGGGCAGGGGCGATCATCTTGCAGGGGCCACACCATTCGGCCCAGAAGTCGACCAGGACCGGTTCCTTGGAGTTCAGTACGATGCTTTCGAAGTCGGTATCGCCGACATGTACAACCTTGTCGCTCATCTTGGTCTCTCGTGTTGGAGTGCACCCGGCAGGGCCGGAGGGGTTGAACCTGGACAGGGCTGGGGGCCTGGTCCGCGTCTGCTGCCTCGTGGCCGCGGCATGCGGCCAGCGGTGCGTCCGATGGATGCCTGGACGCTCACGGCCGGCAGTGTACCCCTATCGTCGCGGGCTGGCAGGCACAGGGTGGAAAGAATCGTCCTGTGACCGTCATCGCGCTTTGCCGGGGCTGGCGGGAACGATATGGGGCGGGCACCGGGCGGGTTCCAGCGTGCCGCGAGCCGGTGTTCAACTGCGGGTTGGGGCAGTGAAGGGGCAGCCACGGAGGGCGGGGCGCCACGTCTCACCAAGGGTTGCGACAGGTGCGGCGCGCCTTTGCGCTAAACTGGGGAATTGTGCGGCGCCCCGGGACCGGTTCGGTCCGGCCGCCGCGCTTCCCGGCGCAGGGCCCGCAGTGGCGACGGTGCCCCCCAAGATTGCAAGCCAGCCACCCGCGCTTCCGTCGGCTGGCCTTACCAAGACGGACTCATGAGCGACAAACCGCTGACCGATTTGACTTTCTCCTCCTTCGAGCTGCATCCGGCCCTGCAGGCGGGCCTTGAAGGCGCTGGTTTCACCCGCTGCACCCCGATCCAGGCATTGACCCTGCCGGTGGCATTGCCCGGCGGCGACGTGGCCGGGCAGGCCCAGACCGGTACCGGCAAGACGCTGGCGTTCCTGGTCGCGGTGGTGAACCGCCTGCTGACCCGTCCGGCGCTGGCCGACCGCAAACCGGAAGATCCGCGCGCGCTGATCCTGGCGCCGACCCGCGAACTGGCCATCCAGATCCACAAGGATGCGGTGAAGTTCGGCTCGGACCTTGGGCTGCGCTTCGCGCTGGTGTACGGCGGCGTGGATTACGACAAGCAGCGCGAGCTGCTGCAGCAGGGCGTGGATGTGATCATCGCCACGCCCGGCCGCCTGATCGATTACGTCAAGCAGCACAAGGTCGTTTCGCTGCATGCCTGCGAGATCTGCGTGCTCGACGAAGCCGACCGCATGTTCGACCTGGGCTTCATCAAGGACATCCGTTTCCTGCTGCGCCGCATGCCCGAGCGCACCACCCGGCAGACCCTGCTGTTCAGCGCCACGCTCAGCCACCGCGTGCTGGAGCTCGCGTATGAGCACATGAACGAGCCGCAGAAGCTGGTGGTGGAAAGCGAGTCGATTACCGCCGCACGGGTGCGCCAGCGCATCTACTTCCCCGCCGACGAAGAAAAGATTCCGCTGCTGCTGGGCCTGCTGTCGCGCAGCGAAGGCGCGCGCACCATGGTGTTCGTCAACACCAAGGTATTCGTCGAGCGCGTCGCGCGTTCGCTGGAGAAGGCCGGTTACCGCGTCGGCGTGCTGTCCGGCGACGTGCCGCAGAAGAAGCGCGAGAGCCTGCTCAACCGCTTCCAGAAGGGCCAGCTGGAGATCCTGGTGGCCACCGACGTGGCCGCGCGCGGCCTGCACATCGACGGCATCAAGTACGTTTACAACTACGACCTGCCGTTCGATGCCGAAGACTACGTGCACCGCATCGGCCGTACCGCCCGCCTGGGCGAGGAAGGCGATGCGATCAGCTTTGCCTGCGAGCGCTATGCGATGGGCCTGCCGGACATCGAAGCCTATATCGAACAGAAGATCCCGGTGGAGGCGGTCACCAGCGAACTGCTGACCGCGCTGCCGCGCCCCGAGCGCGCACCGGCCGCGCCGGGCGAAGAAGGCGACGAGAACGAAAGCGTCGGCCAGATCTTCCGCGAAGCCCGCGAAGCGCGTGCCGCTGAAGAAGAGCGCCGCGGTGGCGGTCGCTCCAGCGGGAGCCGTTCCGGTGGTGGCCGCGGCGAGCGCAGCGGCGAACGGCGTCCGCGCGGCCCGCGCAAGCCGCGCGTGGACGCTGCAACGCCGGCCGTTGTCGCCGACGGTGCCGCACCGGTGGTTGCGCCGGCCCAGCCGCCGCGTCCGCCGCGTGCCGAAAGCGCACCCGAGGGAGCGGTGGAAGGCGAGCGCGCACCGCGCAAGCGCCGTCGCCGTCGTCACGGGCGTCCGCTTGAAGGGGGTGCAGAGGGCGCCCCGCAGCAGGTGACGCCGGTGCAGGTCACCGCCAAGCCGATGCGCTCCCCGGCGCCGGCTGCCGACCCGGGCGCAGGTTTCCTCACCCGCATCGGCCGCAAGATCCGCCGGATGCTGTCGGGCTCGTAAGGCCTGCCACCCGATCAACGGTAGCGCCCGACCGTTGGTCGGGCGACACACCATCCCCACGTCGCCATCCTCCTCCTGCATAATCGGAGGAATGAGCGTCCTGCGTTTTGACAATGTCAGCAAACACTATGCGGGCGGCCACCAGGCACTGGTGGACGTCAGCTTCGATGTCGCACCGGGCGAAATGCTGTTCGTCACCGGGCACTCCGGCGCCGGCAAAAGCACCCTGCTGAAGTTGATCCACCTCGACGAACGGCCCAGCCGGGGCGCGGTGGTGTTCGACGAGCGCAACCTGCTGAAGGTGCGGGGGGGCGACATTCCGCACCACCGTCGCGCGGTCGGCGCGGTCTACCAGGACCACCGCCTGCTGATGGATCGCAGCATCGCCGAAAACGTCGCGCTGCCGCTGATCCTGCGCGGCACCCGGCGTGGCGAGATCGGCAAGCGGGTACGTTCGGTGCTGGAACGCATGGGTCTGGGGCACCGCGAAAAGGCCCTGCCTTCGCAGTTGTCGGCGGGTGAGCAGCAACGCGTCGGGATTGCCCGTGCGATCGTGGGCGAACCCAAGCTGCTGGTCGCCGACGAACCCACGGGCAACCTCGACCCGACCCTGGCCGCGGAGATCATGGCGCTGTTCGCCGAGCTGCCCGAGCGTGGCACCAGCGTGCTGGTGGTCAGCCATGACCTGGCGCTGCTGCGCGCCATGCGCAAGCGCGTGCTGATCCTGGACCACGGCAAACTGATCGACGACATCTCGCCGCAGGACCTGGCCGAATGAGTACCGCCACCAACAAGGAAACCGCGGCACCGTCGCGCCTGGGCGTGTGGCTGCACCACCACGGCCACAGCGTGGTGTTCAGCCTGGGCCGCGCCTGGCGCAAGCCGTGGGCCACCCTGCTGACCGTGATGGTCATGGCGCTTGCGCTGGCCCTGCCGCTGGGGCTGTCGATCGCGCTGGACAACCTCAAGCACTTCGCCGGCAGCGTGCAGCAGTCGCGCGACATCAACCTGTTCCTGAAGACCGATGTGGACGCCGCCGCGGCCGGGCAGGTTGCCGATACGCTGCGTGGCCGCGCCGACGTGGCCGGGGTGACCCTGCGTTCGCCGGACGAGGGCCTGGCCGAGCTGCGCGACAGCGCCGGCCTGGGCGAGGCGATCGACGCACTGCATGACAATCCGCTGCCTTCGCTGTTGATCATCACCCCGGCCAACGGCAGCGACGATGCCCGCCTGGCACAGTCGCTGGAAGGGTTGCCGCAGGCCGATCTGGTGCAGCACGACGCCCTGTGGCGCAAGCGCCTGGATGCCTGGCTGGGTTTCGGCACGCGCCTGGTGCAGGTGCTGTCGGTGCTGCTGGGCCTGGGCGCGGCGCTGGTGGTAGGCAACACGGTGCGGCTGGACATCCAGTCGCGCCGCGATGAAATCGGCGTGCTGCAGCTGCTCGGCGCCAGCGATGGTTTCATCCGCCGCCCGTTCCTGTACCTGGGCGCGTGGTACGGCCTGGCCGCCGGCGCGCTGGCGCTGGCACTGGTCGGCGGTGCCGGGCTGGCCCTGCGCCCGCCGCTGGCGGCGTTGTCGCAAAGTTACGCCAGCCCGTTCGTGCTGCAGGGGCTGGACCTGCTGCATACCTCGCTCGTGCTGGTCGGCACTGTCGTGCTGGGCTGGCTGGGCGCGTGGCTGGTAACGGGGCATTTCCTGCGCCAGACCCGTCCGACCGAAACCTGAAGGCCCCTCCTGCATGCGCCCGCAAGTATTGAAGCACCTGGTCGACGACGCGCCGCGCGTCATGGTGGTCGACGGTTCGAAACTGGTCCGCAAGCTCATCGCCGACGTGCTTCAGCGCGAACTGCCGGCGGTCGAGGTGGTGGGCTGCGCCAGCATCGAGGATGCACGCATGGCGCTGGAGGCCGGTCCGGTCAACCTGGTCACCACCTCGCTGACGCTCAGCGACGGCGACGGCCTGGCGCTGGCGCGGCTGGTCCGCGAAACCGCCGGGCAGGCCTATGTGCCGGTGATCGTGGTCTCCGGCGATGCGCAGCAGCATCTGGAACAGCGTCGTTTCACCGAGTACGTGACCGACTACTTCGACAAGGCGCTGGGGCATGAGGCGCTGGCGACCTTCATCCGCGGGTACGTGCAACCGGAAAGCATTCCCGGCGCCACCATCCTGTACGTGGAAGACAGCCGCGTAGTGGCCGAGGCCACCAAGCGCATGCTCGAACGGCAGAGCCTGAACGTGATGCACGTGATGACGGCCGAAGAAGCCTTCGCCCTGCTCACCGCCGAATCGCTGGGCCGCAGCAACCATCGCATCGACCTGGTGCTGACCGACGTGACCCTGAAGGGCGAACTCAGCGGCCTGGACGTGGTCGAGCGGGTACGCGTGGATTTCGGCTACGGCAAGCGCCGCCTGCCGGTGCTGGTGATGACCGGTGACGGCAACCCGCTCAACCAGTCCAGCCTGCTGCAGGCCGGCGCCAACGACCTGGTGCAGAAGCCGATCGAAGAACGGCTGCTGGTCACCAAGGTGCTGTTCCAGCTGCGTCTGGCCCGGCTCAACGACAAACCCGTCGTGCGATGAACGACGAGGCACACCCGGGCATCCAGCTGGAACCCAGCTGGAAGGCCCGTATCGGCGACTACCTGCTGCGCCCGGAGATGCGTGCCCTGGCGGCATTCCTGCGCGAACGCAAGGCGGCCGGCGCGCACGTGTTCCCACCCGGCCCGCAGATCTTCGCCGCCTTCAATGCCACCCCGTTCGACCAGGTCAAGGTGGTCATCCTGGGCCAGGATCCGTACCACGGCGCCGGCCAGGCCCACGGCCTGAGTTTCTCGGTGATGCCCGGCGTGCCGGTGCCCCCGTCGCTGCTGAACATCTACAAGGAACTGGAGGCTGACCTGGGCCTGCCGCGACCGGACCACGGTTGCCTGCTGCCGTGGGCGCAGCGCGGTGTGCTGCTGCTCAACGCGGTGCTGAGCGTGGAGGAAGGGCAGGCCGGGGCGCACCAGAAGCGCGGTTGGGAAGGCTTCACCGACCACGTGGTGGACACTCTCAACCGCGAGCGTGAGGGGCTGGTGTTCCTGCTCTGGGGCAGCTATGCACAGCAGAAGGGCAAGGTGATCGACACCCGGCGTCATCGCGTGCTCAAGGCACCGCACCCGTCGCCGCTCTCGGCGCATCGCGGGTTCCTGGGGTGCGGACACTTCTCCGCCACCAACGACTACCTGCAGCGGCATGGCCAGGGCGGCATCGACTGGTCGTTGCCGCCACGCGCGGCGCTGCACCTCCCCGGGTAACCACCCGCGGTCGTCAGCTACCCGCCCAGCATCAGGATGATGTCGTGGGCCACCTTGCGCTTGCGCGGCGGCAGGCGCCGTACCAGCGACAGGATGTTGCCCTCCAGGTCCTTCTGCACGTAATCGGCGTTGGGCTGCACGGTGCCGTGCAGCGTGTCGCCGTCCGGTTTGGCACACCCCCTCCCGGTCGCCAGCCATTCGAATCGCACGCGGGTGACCACGGCGACTTGTGCCAGATGCGACACGCTTGGGGTAGTGCCCTCCTTACGCTCCCATTGCGCGACCGCACTGCGTTTAACTCCGGTTTCCAGGGCCAGTTGCGTCTGAGAAAGCCCTGCCGTGGTCCTCGCTGCTCGAATTCGATCCGACATCGACAGCATTGGAATCTCCCTTTGCCTGTCCATTTTCACGATGGGTAGTTATCGATACTGCCCGGGCAGTGATTCTTTTCCGCGGATGTACAGAATCACTACACGTACCTGTCGCCCAAGGGTTTCCCATCTGCTCCCCCGTGAACGTCAGCGCTGCTAACTGCCGTCTTCACCTCGCCTTGTTTGCGTCTATCCGATTGCCGACGTAATTAAAGCATTAACCGGCCAACGATGGCCGGCAATTCAAAAAACGCCGAAAAAGCAGGTCCCGCATGCTGCTCATGGTTGGTTCGCCGGCCGTGCTGGAGCAATTCGGCTTGGCGCAGGGGGACGGAAGATGGATAAAGTCTGCGATGTGAATGTCGCGTCAGGGCGATTCAGCTTGGTGAGAATATGGGTCCTGATTGTGATGGCGCTCTCATTAATGGGCGCAGTTTCCAATGTGAAGGCGCAGGATGCCTGTACCGCGAACGGCGCGTGCGTCTCCGCGGGGCCGCGGTTGGTGCAGGTGACCAGCGCCGAGAGTCCGGTGCTGAATCTGCTGTTTTCCACGCTGCTTCCGGGAACCAATATCAATCTCACGGCGTTGGACTGGAACAGCCTGGCCGGGGCCGACGTAAATCTGAATGCGCTGCTGACCCGACTTAATGGCGGTGTTGTCGTAAGTGACCCCAGCCAGGTGCTGAATGCGAACATCACCTTGGGCCAGTTGCAGGCCGCGCTGGTCTCGGTACTGCAGGCGGACGGCCAGACGGCCGCAGCCAATGCGCTGAATCTGCTGACCCCCGCCATCAGCGGCCTGACCGGCACCATCCGCCTTGCCGATCTGCTCCAGGTGAGCCTGCCACCCGGCTCCCTGGCCAACGTCAACCTGGACGTGCTCGACCTGATCACCGGCGGCGTGCAGCTGTACAACTTCCGCAACGTGGTCACCACGCCCACCCCGGTCACCCTCACCACCGCGCAGCTCGCGCCCCTGGGCCTCGGTGGCCTGGCCAACGTGCGCGTCTGGGCGCAGGTGGTCGAGCCGCCCACCTACAACTGCGGCCCGGTCGGTACCGGGTTCCACAGTGCCGCGATCCGACTGAAGTTCGACTTCGACATCGCCCAGGGCCTGACCATCGCACCGCTGGTGAACGCACTCAACGGGTTGAATGTTGCCGGCCTGGTGTCGCTGTCCGGCACCACCATCACCGCCTCGCTGCTGCACCTGTCGGTGTACGCCGACATCGCCCGCGCCGAAGGCACGATCAACGCCGTCAACCTGGCCAGCAGTGCGGTCACCCTGCAGGCGCGTCCGGGCCTGGTGAACCTGTACATCGGCACCATCAGCGATGCCGTGTTCTTCAACCGCACCGCAGTGCTGACCCCCGCCAGCGTCACCCCGATCAACGCGACCACGCTCAACGTGACCGTTGCGGTAAGCCTGCTTTCCGCGCTGAAGGTGGCCGACGTCGACGTGCCGCTGACGGTGTCGCTGCGGGCGGTTGCCACGGGGACGCCGTCGACGCAGTCGGTCGTTTTCAACGGACACTACCCACAGACGCGCACGCTTTCGGCCGGCACCGTCAGTGCCACCGCCCTGGTCACCAGCCTGGTCAACAGCCTGGACATCAGCATCACCAGTGGCACACCGGTGGTGCGGCTGGTCAACAACTTCGTGCAGCTGCCGCTGCCGGTGAACAGCATCGTCAATGCGGTGGTACAGACCCTGCTGCCGGTCCTGCGGCCGGTGGTCAACACGGTGGTGGCGCCGGTCCTGAGCGCGGTGCTCGGCGGTGTCGTGGACAACCTGCTGGGCCTGCTCGGCATCCGCATCGGCCAGGCCGTGTTCACCGTCGAAAGCATCTCGCAGAGCTGCGCGGCCACCGTCCAGCTGGTCAAGACGCTGGCGCCGACCACCGACCCGGGGCTGTTCAATCTGAGCGTGGCGCAAGGTGCCACGGTGCTGGCCAGCGTGGCCAACGTCGGCAACAACGGCGCCACCACTGCGGTGGTCACCACGCCCGGCACGGTCTACACCCTGGCTGAAACCGCCGGCACCGCCACGGTGCTTGCGCGTTACGCCAGTACCTGGGAGTGCAAGGACCAGGCAGGGACCACGCTGACCAGCGGTACCGGGCAGAACTTCAACTTCACCTCACCGGCGCTGTCGGCGCAGCCACTCAACGTGGTGTGCCGCATCACCAACCGCACGCGCCAGGCCGATCTGTCGATCACCAAGTCCGATGGCAGCGGTTCCTACACCCCCGGTGGAACCGCCAGCTACGTGATCACCGTCAGCAACGCCGGGCCCGATCCGGTCACGGCCGCACAGGTGACCGACACCTTGCCAGCGGGCGCCACGCTGAGCGCGCCATGGAGCTGTACCGCATCGGCGGGGAGCGTGTGCAGCGCGGCCAGTGGCGGTGCGGCGGGAACCAATGGGGTGAGCCTGGGTGTGGACCTGATCAACGGCGGGCAGGCAACGATCACCGTGCCGGTGATCTTCAGCGCCGACCCTGCCGCGTACTAGCCGTATCCACCCGGCGCGCCCGGTGGCGCGCCGACAGCAACGTCGCAACACGTGGTGCGCGGCCGAACGCCTGCGCGCTGCTTTCGAGGATTCCTGCATGTCGACCGCCAGCGCCCGACGCTTCCTTCCCCAGCTCGCTGCAAGCTGCCTGCGCGCCCGCGCGCTGCCGCTGGCCGGCCTCCTGCTGACGACCCTGGCCGCGGGTGGAGCGCAGGCGCAGGCCTACCGCAACCCGCTGGTGAATACCGCCACGGTCGCCGCACCGGCCGACATCTCCGATCCCACCCCGGGCAACAACACCAGCAGCGACAGCAACACGCTGGCCGCCAGCGCGCAGCTGAGCGTGTCCAAGACCATCACCACGCCCACGCCGGTCGCCGCCGGCGGCGCGGTGCAGTACCGCATCGAGCTGCGCAACCAGGGGCCGTCGCAGGCGGTGGGGGCCACGCTGGTCGACAGCGTGCCGGCGCAGCTGACCGCGGTGAGCTGGACCTGCGCGGTGGTCTCGCCCAGCACGCAGTGTGCGGCGGCATCGGGCACCGGCAGCGTCAACATCGGCGTCAACGTCGGCGTCGGTGAAGTCCTGGTGGTGCTGGTCAACGGCACCGCGCCGACCACCACGCCGGCCACCATCGCCGCCAACGTGGCCACCATCACCCCGCCGCTGGGCACCACCGACCCGACCCCGGGCGACAACACCGCCACCACCCCCACCATTCCCGTGCAGGCCGCAGCGCTGCTTGCCAACGATGACGACTTCCGCGCCGCGCCGTTGCCGCCGGGTGCCGGTGGCACCACCGCCAGCGTGTTGACCAACGACACCCTCAACGGCGTCCCGGTAGTGGCCGCCAACATGGTGCTGTCGCTGACCAGTGCGCCGTCGGGTTACAGCATTGCCCCCGATGGCACCGTCAACGTGCCGGCCACCGCCGCCGCCGGCCCGGTGACCTTGACCTACCAGCTGTGCGAACAGGCATCACCGGCCAACTGCGATACCGCCAACGTGCTGCTGGTGGTCGGCCCCAATGCCGTGGACGACAGCTACGCCGTGCAGGCTGGCGCGCAGCTGGTCGCCAACGTGCGCGACAACGACAACTACGTGGTCGACTCCAGCTTCACCCAGACCGGCACCGCGCCCACCCAGGGCACCCTGCAGCTGCTCGGCGATGGCAGCTTCACCTACACCGCCAATGCAGGCGCGACCGGCACCGACACCTTCAGCTACCAGTTGTGCCTGCCCGCGCCCAATGGCGCCGCGTGCGATACCGCCACGGTCACGCTGAACATCAATGCCAGCGTCATCGACGCGGTGGCCGATGACTTCACCGCAACTCCGGTGCCGGCACAGAGTGGCGGCACGCTGGCCACCAGCGTGCTGGCCAATGACACCTTCGACGGCAATCCGGTCGTGGCAGCCACTCTGACCACCACCCTGATCACCGCTCCGGCCGGCTACGTGATGGACGCCGGTGGCTTCATCACCGTGCCTGCAGGCACCGCCGCCGGCGCGGTGACCCTGGCCTACCGCATCTGCCTCACCAGCGCGCCCACGCTCTGCGATACCGCCAACGTGCAGCTGGTGGTCGGGCCCGATGCGGTGGACGATGCCGTGACCACGCCCGGTGCAGGGCAGCCGGCGCTGGGTAACGTGGGTACCAACGACATCGCCGCGCCCGGCGCAGCGTTCTCGCTGGTCACCCCGGCCACCCAGGGCACGGCGGTCATCGGCGGCGATGGCGCCTTCACGTACACCCCCAACGCGGGCGCTGCCGGCACCGACACCTTCAGCTACCAGGTCTGCCTGCCGGCGCCCAATGGCACTGTCTGCGATACCGCGATCGTTACCGTGACGCTCGGCGCGAACGCGCTGCTGGCCAACGACGACACCTTCGCCACCGCCGTCCCGGGCGCCGGCGGCACCACGCCCAGCGTGCTGGGCAATGACACCCTCAATGGCAGCGCCGTGGTGCCGGGGACGGTGACCGCGACCCTGCTCTCGACCACGCCGGGATACACCCTGGACCCGACCAGCGGCACCATCGCCGTGGCCGCCAACATTCCGGCCGGCCTGGTCACGCTCAGCTACCGCCTGTGCGAAGTCGCGGTGCCGGCCAACTGCGACGACGCCGACGTCCAGCTGCTGGTGGCGCCCACTGCAGTGGCTGACACCTTCAACGTGCAGGCCGGGCAGTCGGTGAACGGTTCGATCGCGACCAATGACAATGCACCGACCGGTTCGGAGTACTTCGCCATTACCGCGCCCACGCTGGGCACCATCGATCTTGCCGGCAACGGCACGCTCACCTACACCGCCAACCCGGGGACCAGCGGTACCGACACCTTCGACTACCGGGTCTGCCTGCCAGCGCCGAACGGTGCCACCTGCGCGACGGCGACGGTGAGCGTGACCATCGCGGCCAATACGATCGATGCGGTCGACGATGTGTTCACCGCCCCGGTGATTTCGCCGGTCACCGGCGGAAGCACCGCCAGCGTGCTGGGCAACGACACCTTCAATGCCGCCCCGGTCACCGCCGCCCAGGTCACCCTGAGCCTGGTCAACGCGCCGCCACCGGGCTTCACCATCACCAGCGCCGGGGTCATCAACGTGCCCGCCGGCGCCGCCGCCGGTGCAGTCAGCCTCACCTACGAGCTGTGCGAAGCCGGCGCGGGCAGCAACTGCGATACCGCGCAGGTCGCCCTGCTGATCGCCCCCGCGGCTGCCGACGACACCTACACCACGCCGGCCGGGCAACCGCTGGTGGGCGACGTCAGCATCAACGACAACGCACCGGCCGATGCGGGCTATACGCTGCTCACGCCGCCCGCCGCAGGCACCTTCACCCTGCAGCCCAACGGCAGCTTCACTTACACGCCGGCTGCCGCCGGCCCGCAGACCGCGCAGTACCAGGTATGCCTGCCGGCGCCGGACGCCACCACCTGCGCCACCGGCACGGTGAACATCACCGTGGTCGCCAACACCCTCAACGCGCTGGACGACAACTTCCGCGCACCGGTGTTCGCGCCGGGCGTGGGCGGCACCACGCCCAGCGTGCTGGGCAACGACACCTTCAACGGCGCCGCGGCCAATCCGCTGCAGGTCACGGTGAATCTGGTGGGCGCACCGGCCGGCTTCAGCATCGATGGTGCCGGTGTCATCACCGTGGCCGGGTTCGCCCCGGCCGGTGCCACCACGCTCAGCTATGCCCTGTGCGAACTCGGCTCCACGACCAACTGCGACACGGCCGACGTACAGGTGCTGATCGCGCCGGATGCGGCCGATGACACGGCCACCGTCACCGGCACCCAGCCGGGCAGCTTCAACCTGGCCGCCAATGACAATGTGCCCGCCGGTGCCACCTTCACGGTGACCCAGCTGCCGACCAAGGGCGTTGCCGTGCTCGCGGCCGATGGCACCCTGCAGTACACCGCCAACGCCGGGCAGAGCGGCGCCGACACGCTCACCTACCAGGTGTGCCTGCCCGCACCGGACGGCGCCACCTGCGATACCGCACAGGTCGCGATCACCATCGCCGCAGGCGCCCTGGTCGCGGTCAACGACGACTACAGCGCCAGCCCGATCCCGCCCACCGGCGGCAGCACGCCCAGCGTGCTGCTCAACGACACCTTCAACGGCGTGGCCATCGTGCCCGGCACCACCCCGGTCACCGCCTCGCTCACCACGCTGGCTTCGGGCTACAGCATGGCCGCCAACGGCGTGATCTCCGTGGCCGCCGGCACGCTGCCCGGTTCCATCGCCCTGGACTACCAGGTCTGCGAAACCGCGCTGCCCAGCAACTGCGCCACGGCCACCGCCGTGGTCGTGATGAGCCCCGACGCGGTCAATGACGTGCTGCCGGCGGCCGCCGGCGCCACCACCGTGCTCAACGTGCTGGCCAACGACGTGGCGCCGCTAACGCCGGTGCTCAGCGTGACCACCGCCCCGACCGGCGGCAACGTGGTCGTCAACGGCGACGGTACGCTCAGCTATACGCCCACCGGTGCGTTTGTCGGACCCGATACTTTCACCTACCAGCTGTGCCTGCCGGCCCCGCATGGCAGCGTGTGCGATACCGCCACGGTGGCGCTCACGGTGACGGCGACAACGGTGACCGCGACGAACGACGACTTCACCGCGTCGCCGATCCCGCCGGCGGCGGGCGGCAGCACCGCCAGCGTGCTGCTCAACGACACGTTCAATGGCGCGCCGATCGTGCCGGGCACCACCCCGGTGACCGCCACGCTGATCAGTCCGGTTACCGGCTACACGATGGCCGCCAACGGCGTGGTCAGCGTGGCGCCAGGCACCACGCCTGCCGCGGTGACCCTGAGTTACCAGGTGTGCGAGACCGCCCTGCCGACCAACTGCGCAGCCGCCACCGCGCTCGTTGCGGTCAGCCCGGACGCGACCGATGACACGCTGCCGGCTACCGCCGGCACCGCCAACGTGCTCAACGTGCTTGCCAATGACAGCGCACCGCTGAACCCGGTGGTCACCATCGTCGGCGCCCCCGCGAACGGCACGGCCGTGGCCAACGGCGACGGCAGCATCACTTACACCCCGACCGGCGCCTACACCGGTCCTGACAGCTTCACCTACCGGGTGTGCCTCCCGGCGCCGGGCGCCGGGGTGTGTGACACCGCCACGGTGTCGCTGACCGTGAGCGCCACCACGCTCACCGCGACCAACGATGACTTCACCGCCACGCCCATCGCGCCGGCCACCGGTGGCAGCACCACCAGCGTGCTGCTGAACGACACCTTCAACGGTGCACCGATCATTCCCGGTACCACGGCGGTGACCGCCTCGCTGTCCTCGCCGGTCACCGGCTACAGCATGGCGGCCAATGGCGTGATCACCGTGGCCGCCGGTACCACGCCGGCGGCGGTAACGCTGAATTACCAGGTCTGCGAGAACGCGGTGCCGACCAACTGCGCCGGAGCCACGGCCGTGGTCGCGGTCAGCCCCGACGCGGTGGACGACGCGCTGCCGGCCACTGCCGGCGCCACCACCGTGCTCAACGTGCTGGCCAACGACACCGCCCCGCTCGCACCGACCGTCACTGTCGTTGCCGCGCCGACCAACGGCACGGCGCTCGTCAACGGCGACGGCACCGTCAGCTACACGCCCACGGCCGGCTTCACCGGCGCGGACAGCTTCACCTACCAGGTCTGCCTGCCGGCCCCGGGTGCCGGTGTCTGTGACACCGCCACGGTCGCCGTCACGGTGGGGGTGACCTCGCTCACCGCTGCGGCCGATGACTTCACGGCCACGCCGATCGCACCGGCCGCCGGTGGAAGCACCGCCAGCGTGCTGCTCAACGACACCTTCAATGGCGCGCCCATCGTGCCGGGCACCACCGCGGTGACCGCCACCCTGCTGACCACGGAAACCGGCTACAGCATGGCCGCCGACGGCGTGATCAGCGTGGCCCCGGGCACCACGCCTGCCGCGGTGACCCTGAACTACCAGGTCTGCGAGACCGCCGTCCCGACCAACTGCGCCGCCGCATCCGCCGTGGTGGCGGTCAGCCCGGACGCGGTGGACGACACCCTGCCGGCCACGGCGGGGACCGCCACCGTGCTCAATGTCGGCGCCAATGACACGCTGCCGGCCAACCCGTCGATCACGATCGCGGTTGCGCCCGCCAACGGCGTCGCGGTGGTCAATGGCGACGGCACCATCACCTACACGCCCACGGCCGGCTTCACCGGCGCGGACACCTTCTCCTACCAGGTGTGCCTGCCTGCGCCGGGTGCGTCCGTCTGCGATACCGCTGCAGTGGCGGTCACCGTCAGCCTGACCGGCCTTGCTGCGGTCAACGACGACTTCACCAACGCGCCCATCGCGCCGGCGCCCGGCGGCAGTACCGCCAGCGTGCTGCTCAACGACACCTTCAACGGTGCGCCGATCGTGCCGGGTACCACCCCGGTGACCGCCACCCTGCTCACCGTCGAGCCCGGTTACAGCATGGCCGCCGACGGTGTCGTCACCGTTGCGGCCGGCACCACGCCCGCCGCGGTGACGCTGAACTACCAGGTGTGCGAGAACGCGGTGCCGACCAACTGCGCCGGCGCCACCGTCGTGGTCGCGGTCAGCCCCGATGCGGTGGCCGATGCACTGCCGGCCACCGCCGGCACCACCACCGTGCTCAACGTCCTGGCCAACGATGCGGCGCCGCTGAACCCGGTGGTCACCCTTCCGGTCGCACCGAGCAACGGCAGCGCCGTGGTCAATGGCGACGGCACCATCAGCTACACCCCGACCGCCGGCTACACCGGCCCGGACAGCTTCACCTACCAGCTGTGCCTGCCCGCACCGGGCGGCAGTGTCTGCGATACCGCCACGGTGACCCTCACTGTCAGCGCGACCACGCTCACCGCGGTGGCCGATGACTTCACCGCGGCACCGATCGCACCGGCGACCGGCGGCAGCACCGCCAGCGTGCTGCTCAACGACACCTTCAATGGTGCGGCCATCGTGCCCGGGACCACGGCGGTGACCGCATCGCTGCTCACCACGGCGCCCGGCTACACCATGGCCGGCAACGGCGTCGTCACCGTTGCGGCCGGCACCACGCCCGCCGCGGTGACGCTCAACTACCAGGTGTGCGAGAACGCGGTGCCGACCAACTGCGCGGCCACGACCGTGCTGGTGGCGGTGAGCCCGGATGCGGTGGCAGACGCCCTGCCGGCCACCGCCGGCACCACCACCGTACTCAACGTCCTGGCCAACGATGCGGCGCCGCTGAACCCGGTGGTCACCCTTCCGGTCGCACCGACCAACGGCACCGCCGTGGTCAATGGCGACGGCACCATCAGCTACACCCCGACCGCCGGCTACACCGGCCCGGACAGCTTCACCTACCAGCTGTGCCTGCCGGCACCGGGCGGCAGTGTCTGCGATACCGCCACGGTGACCCTCACCGTCAGCGCGACCACGCTCACTGCGGTGGCCGATGACTTCACCGCGGCACCGATCGCACCGGCGACCGGTGGCAGCACCGCCAGCGTGCTGCTCAACGACACCTTCAACGGCGCGGCCATCGTGCCCGGGACCACTCCGGTCGCGGCATCGCTGGTGACCCCGGTGACCGGGTACAGCATGGCCACCAACGGTGTGGTCAGCGTGGCCCCCGGCACCACGCCGGCGGCGGTGACGCTCAGCTACCAGGTGTGCGAAGTGGCCGTGCCGACCAACTGCGCAGTCCACCGCCGTGGTCGCGGTCAGCCCGGTCGTGGTTGATGACACGCTGACCGCAGCGGCGGGTACCACCACGGTGCTCAACGTCATCGCCAACGACACCCTGCCGGTCAATCCGACCCTCACCGTATCGGCCGGCCCGGCCAACGGCAGCGTCATCGTCAACGGCGACGGCACCATCAGCTACACGCCCAACCCCGGCTACACCGGCCCGGACAGCTTCACCTACCAGGCCTGCCTGCCCGCCCCGGGTGCCGGTGTGTGCGACACCGCGACGGTCTCGATCACCGTCGCCGTCACCACGGTCACCGCCGTGGCCGACGACTTCAGCAGCACCCCGATCGCACCGGCTGCCGGTGGCAGCACGCCCAGCGTGCTGCTCAACGACACGTTCAATGGCACCCCGATCGTGCCCGGCACGACCCCGGTGACCGCGTCGTTGCTGGGCCCGGTGCCGGGCTACAGCATGGCCGCCAACGGTGTCGTCACCGTTGCGGCCGGCACCACGCCCGCTGCAGTGACGCTGACCTACCAGGTCTGCGAGACCGCGGTGCCGACCAACTGCGCGCAGTCCACCGCGCTTGTGGCGGTCAGCCCGGCCGCTGCGGACGACACGCTGTCGGCCACGGCGGGCGCGACCACGGTGCTTGCGGTGACCGCCAACGACACGCTGCCGCTCAACCCGACGATCACCATTCCGGTCGCGCCGGCCAACGGCACCGCCGTGGTCAATCCCGATGGCAGCATCAGCTACACGCCAACCGCAGGCTTCACCGGCGCGGACAGCTTCACCTACCAGGTGTGCCTGCCCGCACCGAATGGCAGCGTGTGCGATACCGCGTCGGTAAGCCTGACGGTGACGGCCAGCGCGCTGGTCGCGCAGGCCGATGACTTCAGCAGCGCGCCGGTTGCACCGACCGGTGGCACCACCGCCAGCGTGCTGCTTAACGACACCTTCAACGGCGCCCCGATCGTTCCGGGGACCACGCCGGTGACCGCCTCGCTGGTCGGCGCGGTGCCGGGTTACAGCATGGCCGCCAACGGCGTGGTGACCGTGGCACCGGGCACGCTGCCGGCAGCGACCACGCTCACCTACCAGGTGTGCGAGAACGCACAGCCGGGCAACTGCGCCCAGGCCACCGCGCTGGTCGCGGTGCGCCCGGATGCGGCCGACGACGCGCTGCCCGCCGGTACCGGCACCACGGTACTGGCCGTGGCCGCCAACGATACGTTGCCGGTCGGTGCGGTGTTCACCGTGCCGGTGCCGCCGTCCAACGGCACCGCCGTGGTCAACGGCGACAACACCATCAGCTACACCCCCAACGCAGGCTTCACCGGTACCGACACCTTCACCTACCAGGTGTGCCTGCCCGCGCCCAACCTCAACGTGTGCGACACGGCCACGGTCAGCGTGACCGTCACGGCCTCGCTGCTGGACGCGGTGGACGACACCGCCAGCAACGTGCCGGCAACCGGTGCGCTCGGCGTGCTCAATGTGTTCGCCAACGACACCTTCAACGGCGCCGCGCTCGACCCGTCCACGGTGGTGCTGACCCCGAACAACACCACCGCGCTGACCATCCAGCCCAACGGCAGCCTGGACGTGGCGGCCGGTACTCCGGGTGCCACCTACACCACCACCTACCGCCTGTGCCTGGTGGCACAGCCGACGGTGTGCGACATCGGCACGGTGTCGGTCACCCTGGCCACCACGCCGGGCCTGCTCGACGCGGTGGACGACACGGTGGCCAATGTGCCGGCCGCCGGCGCCAACGGTGTGGCCAACGTGTTGACCAACGACACCTACAACAGTGCCGCGCTGGACCCGGCCACCGTGGTGCTGACCCCGGTCAACACCGCCGCCATCACCATCCAGCCCAACGGCAGTGTCAACGTCGCGGCGGGCACGCCCGGCACCACCTACACCACCACCTACCAGATCTGCCTGGTGGCCCAGCCGGCGGTGTGCGATATCGGCACGGTGTCGGTCACGCTGGCCAGTGCGGGTGTCCTGGTGGCCAACGACGACAGCGTGCCGGGCGTGCCCCCGGGCGGCGCCACCGGCGTGACCAACGTGCTGACCAACGACACGTTGAACGGCACGCCCGTGGACCCGACCACGGTGGTGCTGACCCCGACCAACACCCCGACGCTGACCATCCAGCCCGACGGCAGCGTCGATGTCACTGCCGGTACGCCCGGGACGACCTACACCACCACCTACCAGATCTGCCTGGTGGCGCAGCCCACGGTATGCGCGGTGGGTACGGTGTCGGTCACCCTGGCGGCAGCACCCAACAGCGTCCCGGTGGCAAACAACGACCAGGCCAGCACGCCGCAGGACACGGCCGTCGATGTGCCGGTGCTGGCCAACGACCTGGCCAATGGCACGCCGGTCGATCCGGGCACGGTGGCGGTGACCATCACCACCGCGCCGACCATGGGCACGGCGGTGGTGCTGCCGGACGGCAGCGTGCGCTACACCCCGATGACCAACTTCAGCGGTGCCGACAGCTTCACCTACAGCCTCTGCAACCAGGACTCGCCGGCGGTCTGCAGCAATGCCACGGTGACCGTGCAGACCCAGGTCAATGACGTGGACGTGGTGGACGAGAACATCACCGTGCTCAGTGGGACCACCACCACCGTACTGCTGCTGGACAACCTCACCACCAGCGGCGCGCGGATCAACCCGGCGTCGATGCGGCTGGGCCGGGCGGCGGGCAACGGACGCGCAACCTGCGGCAATGGCGAATGCATCTACACCGCCTTCGTGGGCTACAGCGGCCTGGACAACTTCAGCTACAACATCTGCGATGCCTCGATGCCCACCCCGGTGTGCGTGGAAGGCTGGGTCAACGTGGTGGTCACCGCCGACGCGGTGGTGCTGCGCCTGACCAAGCAGGCCACCCAGCGCAGCGTGAAGGTGGGTGACGTGGTGCGCTATGTGGTCACCGTGGAGAACATGGGCGACTTCGACGCGCTGGGCGTCACCCTGTTCGATACCCTGCCCAGCGGCTTCACCTTCATCCCGGGCGGGTTCGAAGCGCAGGACATCGACAATTCCGCACGTGCCAGCGGCGTGGCACCGCTGCGCATCGACGGCCTGGACATCCGCGCCGGTGGATCGGCCACGCTGGTGTACTACCTGCGGGTGGGGGCGGGCGTGGGACTGGGTGTACATACCAACCGCATCACCGCCAATGACGTGCTGGGCACCACCATCAGCAACGTCGCCTCGGCCGACGTGGAGGTGATCGGCGACCCGCTGCTGGACGAAAGCCTGGTCATCGGCAGCGTGTTCAATGACCGCAATGGCAACGGCGTGCAGGATGCAGGCGAACGTGGCATCCCGGGTGTCCGCGTGGCATCGGTGGAAGGCCTGGTGATCGAAACCGATGCGTACGGCCGCTACCACCTGGTCGGCATCAACGGTGGCCAGGCGCGCGGACGCAACTTCATCCTCAAGGTCGATCCGACCACGTTGCCGGCCGACGCGCGCTTCACGACCCGCAATCCGCTGCTGCGCCGGATCACCCCGGGGTTGCCGGTGCGCTTCGACTTCGGCGTGGCATTGCCCGAAGGCAGGTTCAACGCCGGGCCACCGCAATCGGTGCTGGAGGTCGGGGAAGGGCTGTTCGTTCCCGGCCAGGCCACGTTGGGCGCCGCCGCTGAGACGGTGCTGGCGCATGCAGCACGCACGCTGGAGGCGCAGGGCGGGGGACAGGTCAACGTAGCCGCCGGGCAGGCCACGCCCGCACTGGCCGGGCAGCGCGCCGAGGTGCTGCGCAAGGCCCTGCTGCCACGGCTGCCTGCCGATGTTGCCGCCCGTGTGCAGGTCCAGGTGCAGCCCGCTGCGCCGGCCCGCCCCGCCGACCGTGCGGACCGCTGAGGAGATGACCATGAACCGCAAGACCTCACTCAGCTCCCTGATGCTCCTGTTGGCGGTGTGGTCGCCGATGACCCACGCGCAGGCGCCGCAACCGCTGCCCGACGTGCCCACTACCCTGTGCGGGGTGGACGGCTGCCGGCAGGGCAACGACCTGCTGCTGCAGGTGCGTCCGGCGGCGGATGCTCCCGTCGGTCCTGCGGAACCCGGCGCGGGGGTGCCGGCACCCAATGGTGCGTCGGCCACCGAGCTCCCCGATGGCGCCGTGGTCTGGGCCACCGAAGATCCGGCGCTGTCGGCGCCGGTGCTCAATGTGCAGACCGGCTCCATGGCCCCGTTCGAGAACGGCCGGCTGACCAAGCCGCTGCGCTTCCACGGCTACAACAACTACGCCTCGTTCATCGAGCGCCTGGAAGTGGTGATCTACCGCGGCAGCGACACCGATCTGGTCACGCCGCTGGCGCGCATCGAGATGCCGGTGGACTACGTCGGCAACATCGAGTGGGACGGGCAGCTGCCGGACAACCTCAACCTGCGCGTTGGCGACGACCTGCAGTACATCGCCCGGGCCTACGGCCGGGATGGTTCCTTCGATGAAACCAACGCGCAGCGCTTCCAGCTGGTACTGCCCACCGACTACGAACGCGGCACCCAGCTGGTGCGGGACAACGTGCAGCGCACCCTGGGTCGCGTGCTCGATGGCGACGATGCGCAGGCCCAGCAGCTGAGCAATGCCATCTACGGGCAGAACGCGCTGCGCCAGCAGAACATTCCGATCTATGGCTCGCGGGTGCGGATCTACGGGCGTGGGTTGAGCCCCAATGCACGGGTGATGATCAACGGGCAGAGCTTCCCGGTGGACCTGGAGCAGAAGTTCGCCGCCGAGTTCCTGGAGCCGATCGGCGAGCACCGGTACACCGTGCAGGTGGAGGCCATGGATGCGCCGACGCTGACCCGCACGCTCGACGTGGAAGTGACCGGCAGCTACCGCTTCCTGGTGGCGCTGGCCGATGTGACGCTGTCGCGCAATACCGCCAGCGGCAACCTGGATCCACTCGCCGCCGACCGCGACCAGGACGACAGCTTCCTCAGCGAAGGCCGGCTGGCGTTCTACCTGAAGAGCAAGCTGCGCGGGAAGTACCTGGTCACCGCGCAGGCCGACACCTACGACCGCGAGCTGAAGCGGCTGTTCGACGGCTTCCTGGATGCCGACGCCCGGGACGTGTTCCGCCGCCTGGATCCGGACCAGTACTACCCGGTATACGGTGACGACTCCACCACGTATCGCGACATCGACACGCAGGGCAAGCTGTACGTGCGCGTGGACTGGGACCAGAACCAGGCGCTGTGGGGCAACTTCGCCACCGGCTTCACCGGCACCGAGTACGGCCAGTACGTGCGTTCGCTGTACGGCGCGGCGGTGAGCTGGCGTTCGCGCGCGACCACCCCGCTGGGCGACCCGCGTTCGCTGCTCAAGGCCTTCGGTTCCGAGGCGCAGTCCGCGCTTGGCCATACCGAGTTCCTCGGCACCGGCGGCAGCCTCTACTACCTGCGTCACACCGACCTGCTGCCCGGCTCGGAGCAGGTGGTACTGGAGGTGCGCGACCGTACCACCGGCCGCACCGAAGTGCGCACCACCCTGCAGCGCGGCGTGGACTACGAGATCAATGAAATCCAGGGCCGCCTGTTCCTGACCCGCGCGCTGTCGCAGATCACGCGCGAGAACGTACGCACGCTGACCCGTGATACGCCGCTGGATGGCTATGACCAGCTGCTGCTGGTGGACTACGAGTACATCCCGCTGGGCTTCAGCACCGACGACGTGAGCGCCGGCCTGCGCGGCAAGCAGTGGTTCGGCGACCACGTGGCGGTGGGTGGCACCTACGTCGACGAGAACCGCAGTGGCGACGACTACAGCCTGATGGGCGCCGACCTGACCCTGCAGGCCGGGCGTGGTACCTACCTCAAGCTGGAGCAGACCCATACCGAAGCCACCGCAGCGCCGATCTTCTACTCCGACAACGGCGGCCTGAGCTTCATCCAGCGCAATCCGGTCAGCGGCGACCGCAAGGGCGATGCCCGCGCGGTGGAAGCGCGGGCCAACCTGCGTGAGCTGGGCTGGACAAAACAGGATTGGAGCATGGGCGCCTGGTGGCGCGACGTGGACGCTGGCTTCTCGGTCTCGCGCATGGACAGTGGGCTGGCGCTGGAGGAATACGGTGCCGAGTTCCTGGGCTACTTCACCGACAACCTGAGCCTGTATGGCCGGCACAGTCGCGCCGAGCGTGGTGAGGTGGCGGTGGAGCAGTCGCAGCTCACGATGGATTGGCGGCTGGGCAACGACGGCCAGCTCGGCGCCGAGCTGCGCCGGGTGCGCGAAGAGAACGCCGGCACCGACGTGGACGGGACGCTGGCGGCAGTGAGCTACCGGCAGCGCTTCGGCGCCAAGTGGGAGCTGTACGGGGTAGGGCAGCTGACCGTGGATGACGACGGCGGCGCGTACGAGAAGAACGACCTGGCCACGCTCGGTGCGCGCTACCTGTTCGGCGACCGCTCCAGCCTGGGGGCGGAAGTGAGCAGCGGCAGCCGCGGGGATGGCGCCAAGCTCGAAGGCGAGTACTGGATGACCCCCGAGCACAGCTTCTATGGCAACTACAGCTACAGCACCGACCGGACCACCACCGACCCGCTCTACGACACCGGGCTGCAGTCGGGCTGGACGCTGGGCCAGCGCTGGCGGCTGAGCAACCAGGTCAACGTGTTCAACGAAAGCCAGTACCTGAAGGACCGTCGCGACGACAGCGCCGGCCTGGTGCATACCTTCGGCATGGACTTCTACCCCGCGCAGGGCTGGACGCTGGGCTTCAGCGTGATGGACGGCGAACTGGACGCGACGACCGGGCGCGTCGATCGCCGCGCCTACAGCGTCAGCGGTGGCCGCACCGATGCCGATACGCAGTGGACGAGCAAGCTCGAATACCGCCGCGACGAAGGCGCTGAAGATCGTCGGCAGTGGGTGACCACCAACCGGCTGCTGTACAAGGTCAACGAGGACTGGCGCATCGCGCTGCGCGCCAACTACGCCGACACCGATGACAAGCGCAATCCGCTGGCCGATGCCAAGCTGGTGGAGTCCAACCTGGGCTTTGCCTGGCGTCCGCACGACAACACGCGCTGGGCGGCCTTCGGCAAGTACACATATCTCTACGACGTGGCGTCGCTGGGCCAGGAAGGTGGCAACGTGTACGACCAGAAGTCGCAGATCGTCTCGTTTGAAGGGGTGATGCAGCTCAGCGACCGGTGGGAGCTGGCCGGGAAGCTGGCCGGGCGCTGGGGCGATTACCGCACCGGGCGCGGCGAGGGTGCGTGGCTGGACAGCCGGGTCAACTTCTCCGCGTTGCAGCTGCGCTACCGGTTGTTCGCGCAGTGGGAGGCGATGGGCGAGTACCGCTGGCTGGACGTGCGCGAGGGCGGCGACAGGAAGGGCTGGCTGGTGGGCGTGGACCGCCAGGTGGGGCAGAACTTCAAGATTGGTGCGGGGTACAACTTCACCGAGTTCAGTGATGACCTGACCGAGTTGCGGTATGAGGCTAAGGGGTTCTTCCTGAATTTGTCCGGGTATTACTAGGGTTCGACATTGTCTGGGCTGCCACCCATGGGGTCTCCACCGCTTCGGAATTGTCTGGCCTGCCACCCATGGGGTGGCACTACCGGGCATTGCGGCTTCGGGGGTCGGCTTCGGTGGACTTACCGGGTGTGGGGGGAGGGGCGGCGTAGAGCCAGGCCATGCCTGGCTGGCACCGTCCGACGCCGGTATTTCGGGCCGCCGTTCATCTCCTTCGGGCGCTTCGGCTGAATACCTGGCAACGTTTTCATCCTGAATGGGCTGATCTTTGTGGGATTGTCCTGCCCAAAACGACGTGACGGTGACGTTTTTCTCCGTATCGCATTGATTTATATTGGGATTACGCTGAAGGGCGGCCGCTCGCAACTGTCACCATTTCGCGGTACGTTAGGGGCCTGATCTGCGTCAGCGTTTCACCTGCGGAACGCTGGAACTTTTTGAACTGTCAGCAGTCCAAATACAGGACTGATAAGATGACCCCTATGAGCCAGAACATGTCTACTGCCCTTGTGGCAAACAATCTTCCGATTCCCAGTGCGCTCGGTTCGCTGGACGCCTACATCGGCGCCGTGCACCAGATCCCGGTGTTGACGGTCGATGACGAGCAGGACCTGGCTCGCCGCTTCCGCGACGAGCAGGACCTCGACGCCGCGCGCGAGTTGGTCCATTCCCACCTGCGCTTCGTCGTGCACGTGGCCCGTGGCTACAACGGCTACGGCCTTGCGCTGGGCGACCTCATCCAGGAAGGCAACATCGGCCTGATGAAGGCGGTGAAGCGCTTCGACCCGGACATGGGCGTCCGCCTGGTGTCCTTCGCGGTGCACTGGATCCGTGCGGAAATGCACGAGTTCATCCTGAAGAACTGGCGCATCGTCAAGGTCGCCACGACCAAGGCGCAGCGCAAGCTGTTCTTCAACCTGCGCAAGTCCAAGACCCGCCTGGGCTGGTTGAACGCGGCGGAAGTCACCGCTGTCGCCAAGGACCTCAACGTGTCCGAACGCGAAGTGCTGGAAATGGAATCGCGCCTCTCGGGCCGCGACATCGGTTTCGATGCGCCCAGCGATGACGACAACGAACATGCGCCGCCGTCGCCGGCTGCGTTCCTGGTCGCCAACGATGAAGATCCGTCGATGGCCTATGAGCGTGCCGACAGCGAGGACAACCAGCTGCAGCTGCTGCGCGAAGGCCTGGCCGAACTCGACGCCCGCTCGCGCGACATCATCCGTCGCCGCTGGCTGGACGCCGACAGCAAGGTCACCCTGCAGGAGCTGGCCGATGAGTACGGCGTGTCCGCCGAACGCATCCGCCAGGTCGAAGCGAACGCGCTGAAGAAGATGAAGGCGCTGTTCACCGCGTAACGCGGCATTCAACGCATCAAACAAAAGCCCGGCATCGCCGGGCTTTTTTGTTGCGCCAAAGGCGTGCCCACCAACGGTGGGCACCTACCGCCAGGGTAGAGCCGGTAGCACCCGACCGTTGGTCGGGTAACGCTCCTACGCCCGCTCGCGCGCGATAGCCCGCCAGCCAATGTCACCACGGTGGAACTCATGTTCCCACGTCACCTTCGCTACGCCCGCATACGCATGGGCCTGCGCATCAGCCACGCTGTCGCCCAGCGCCGCCACGCACAGCACGCGGCCGCCAGCGCTGAGCACCTGGCCCTGCGCGTCCAGCGTGGTGCCGGCGTGGAACACCTTGGCCGAAGACGGCACCTGGTCCAGCCCGTGAATCACATCACCGGTGATCGGCGTTTCCGGATACGGCGCCGCCGCCATCACCACGCCCAGCGACGGACGCGGGTCCCACCGCGCGTCCACTTCATGCAGGCGTGCATCGATGGCCGCTTCCACCAGTTCCACCAGATCCGACTGCAGGCGCAGCATCACCGGCTGGGTTTCCGGGTCGCCGAAGCGCACGTTGAATTCAATCACCTTCGGCGCGCCACTGGCATCGATCATCAGCCCGGCATAGAGGAAGCCGGTGAACGGGATGCCGTCGGCGATCATGCCCTGCACGGTGGGGTTCACCACTTCGCGCATCACCCGTGCATGCACTTCCTCGGTAACCACCGGTGCGGGCGAATACGCGCCCATGCCGCCGGTGTTTGGACCCGTATCGCCATCGCCCACGCGCTTGTGGTCCTGCGAGGTGGCCATCGGCAGCGCCGTGGTGCCATCGACCATCGAGATGAAGCTGGCTTCCTCGCCATCGAGGAATTCCTCGATCACCACGCGCGCGCCGGCATCGCCGAACGCATTGCCCGACAGCATGTCGCGCACCGCGTCTTCGGCCTCCTGCTGGGTCATCGCCACGATCACGCCCTTGCCCGCGGCCAGGCCATCGGCCTTGACCACGATCGGTGCGCCCTTGTCGCGGACGTAGGCCAGCGCAGCATCCACCTCGGTATGCACGGCATAGAACGCAGTGGGAATGTTGTGGCGGGCCAGGAAGTCCTTGGCGTAGGCCTTGCTGCCTTCCAGCTGCGCCGCCGCAGCGGTGGGGCCGAAGATGCGATGGCCCGCAGCGCGGAAGCGGTCGACCACGCCGGCCACCAGCGGTACTTCCGGGCCAACCACGGTCAGCTCGACACCTTCCGCCTGCACAAGTGCCAGCAGCCCCTCCAGGTCCGTCACTTTCACCGGGACATTGCGGCAGCCGGCCTCGGTGGCGGTGCCCGCATTGCCCGGCGCAACCAGCACCTCGGTGACACGGGACGACTGGGCCAGCTTCCAGGCCAGGGCATGTTCACGGCCGCCGGAGCCGATGACAAGAATTTTCATTGAGGCATTTCCTGGGGAACAGTAAGAAAGTAGGGTGGAAGGCGGTCAGTCCGGCTTCACGGCGGAGACAAGACGCTTGGCTTCGGCGTGCAACTGCTGCAGGTCGGCCTCGGCCTCGCGTTCTGATGTGATCCTGTCCGCTCCGCGGCGCTCCGCATCGAAGGCTGCGTAGCGCTCCGCGATGATCAACTCCATATGCTGATTCGAGATGTGGCCCGGACCGTTGAGCACTGCGCGTTCGTTGAAGTCGAGGAAACGGTCGGTCTGCGTGATCCAGTCGTCCATCCGCGTTTCGATGCGGCGCTCGGCACGGTCTTCTGCGAAGTCGAGGAACATGGTGACCAGCCGGTTCAGCTGATCGAGTTCCCCCTGCGTCAGGTAGTTCTTTGACACGACCGCGTCGGACTTGCGGGGCTTGTCGCCCGACCAGTTCGTCAGGCCCATGTGAGGCACGTCGGGATCGGCACGCTCGACAATCAGCTGCGCAGCGGTGCGGCCGGTAATGGCGAAGACCAGCTTGTTCTGGATGGTGGCGAAGAACGTCTTGGCTGTTGCTGCCGTGCCGTCGTAATCGCTGCTGCTGGCTTTGAACAGATCACGCAGCGTCTGGTAGAACCGCTTCTCCGAGCTTCGGATGTCGCGGATGCGGAGCAGCAGTTCCTTGAAATAGTCCGCGCGCTCGGCGTCCTTGAGTCGTTCGTCGTTGAGCAGGAAGCCCTTGACCAGGTACTGCGAAAGGCCCTCCGCTGCCCAACGGCGAAACTGCGCGCCTCGTGGTGATCGCACGCGGAACCCCACCGCCATGATGAGTTCAAGCCGATAGGTCTTCACGGTACGCCGCACCTCGCGGCTCCCTTCCTGTCGAACTTGTAAGTAATCCTTACACGTTGCCGAATCTTCAATCTCAGCGTCATCGTAGACTGACTGGATGTGCTGGGTGATGTTCTGGGGCGTGGTTTGGAACAACGCCGCCATTTCTGCCTGCGTCAGCCAGACCGTCCCTTCCGCGGCGCGCAGATGAACCTCCGTCCGACCGTCATCGGTGCGGTACAGAATCAGCTCGCCATGGTTGTCGGTCATGCGATCACCCTCCAGCTCCGGTCAGAACCTGTCAGCGGGCGCCGACGCCTGGTCGGCCCCCACCTTACGCCGAACAATCAATGGCGGAAGTGACGCACGCCGGTAAACACCATCGCCAGGCCGTGTTCGTCAGCCGCGGCAATCACTTCGGCGTCGCGCATCGAACCACCCGGCTGGATCACCGCCTTGATGCCGGCGGCGGCGGCGGCGTCGATGCCGTCGCGGAACGGGAAGAACGCGTCGGACGCCATCACCGAACCTTCGACCACCAGGTTCGCGTCGGCGGCCTTGATGCCGGCAATGCGCGCCGAATACACGCGGCTCATCTGGCCGGCGCCGACGCCGATGGTGCGGTTGTCCTTGGCATAGACGATCGCGTTCGACTTCACGAACTTGGCCACGCTCCAGGCGAACAGCAGGTCGGTGAACTGCTTCTCGGTCGGGGCCAGCTTGCTGACCACGGTCAGTTCGTCACGGCGCATGCCACGGTTGTCCGCGCTCTGCACCAGCAGGCCCGAGCCAATGCGCTTGGTGTCGTAATGGTTGCGGCCTTCGCCGTGCGGAATGCGCAGCACGCGCACGTTCGCCTTCTTCTGCGCGTACTCCAGCGCAGCCGGTTCGTAATCCGGGGCGATCAGCACTTCCACGAACTGGCGGTCCAGGATGACCTTGGCGGTGGCCGCGTCGAGCGGCTTGTTGAAGGCGATGATGCCGCCGAAGGCGCTGGTCGGGTCAGTGGCGTACGCCAATTCGTAGGCATCGCCGTTGCCGGCGCCCACCGCCACGCCGCACGGGTTGGCGTGCTTGACGATCACACAGGCCGGCGCGTCGAACTGGCGCACGCATTCCCATGCGGCATCGGCATCGGCCAGGTTGTTGTAGCTCAGTTCCTTGCCCTGCAGCTGCTGGAACGTGGCCAGCGTGCCGGCCACCGGCGACAGGTCGCGGTAGAACGCGCCGGCCTGGTGCGGGTTCTCGCCGTAGCGCAGGTCCATGACCTTCGCGAAGCTGGAATTCATCTGCGCCGGGAACTCGGTCCGCATCGGCACGGCCGCATCGGTGGCGGTTACCGCCGACAGGTAGTTGCTGATCGCCGCGTCGTACTGCGCCACGCGGTTGAACGCGGCCACCGACAGCGCGAAGCGCTTGGCCGCCGACAGCCTGCCATCGTTTGCATCCAGCTCGGCGAGCAGTTCTGCGTACTGCGACGGATCGGTGGCGACTGCAACACGGGCGAAGTTCTTCGCCGCCGAACGCAGCATGGCCGGGCCGCCGATGTCGATGTTCTCCACCGCATCGGCCAGCGTGCAGTCCGCGTTGGCGGTGACGCGCTCGAACGGGTACAGATTCAGTACCAGCAGGTCGATCGCCGCGATGCCATGTTCGGCCATCACCGCCTCATCCTGGCCGGCGCGACCGAGCAGGCCGCCGTGCACCAGCGGGTGCAGGGTCTTGACCCGGCCGTCCATCATTTCCGGGAAGCCGGTGACGTCGGCCACGTCCTTGACCGGCAGGCCGGCGTCGCGGATTGCCTTGGCGGTACCGCCAGTGGAAAGCAGCTCGACGTTGCGCGCGGCGAGGGCGCGGGCCAGGTCGACCAGGCCGGTCTTGTCGGAAACGGAAAGCAGGGCCCGGCGCACGGGCAGCAGATCGGAACTCATGGGGGCAGGAGATCGAAGCGGAGCGGGCCCATATTGTAGGCCGTAGCGACCAGTGGTCGGTACCTGCCGGGGAAATGCCCGCCGCCTGGCCCGCTACGGCAGGTACCGACCGTTGGTCGGTACGCCCGTCAGGTCGTGATGCCGTATTCCTTCAGCTTCTTGCGCAGGGTGGCGCGGTGGATGCCCAGCATCGACGCCGCACGGCTCTGGTTGCCCTCGCAGTGGTTGAGCACTTCCACGAACAGCGGGATTTCCATCTCACGCAGCACGATCTCGTACACGTCATCCGCATCGCAGCCGTCCAGGTCCCGCAGGTAGCGCCGGACCGACTGGGCCACGTGTTCGCGCAGCGGCGGCTTCGGCGCGCCACGACTATTGTCAGGACGAGAAAGGACAGCGTTCAAGAAGGATCCCGGTGCGAAGCCAGGGCGGACCACAACCCTGGCGGAAAATTTGGAGGGGGCCAGTCTAGCGCGTGCGTGGCCGCCCCGCCACGCTCGTCGGCAGGACGCCGGGTTACAGGAACTCGAAGGTGAATGCGACGGTGGACGCCGCCGGCTCGCGCACCCGGAATGCGATCTGCGCGCTCTGCCCGGGCTCCAGCAGGGACGCTGCGTCGGCGTTCGGCGCCAGGTAGTCCTGCGGGGCGAAGATGCTGCTGCCGATGATCCGGCCATCGGCATCGGACAACGACAGCCGCAGCGACGGCCACGCCTGTGCCCAGCGTGCATCGTTGCGGAAGCTGGCGTGCACCTGCAGGGCGCCGGGTTGCCCCACCACCGGGCGCACGTCCCGGCTGATCATGCTGAAAGCGGTCGGTTCCTGCCAGGCGGGCAGGCTGCAGCGCAGGATGCTGCACAGCCCGGCCACCCACGGCCGGCTGCCCGCGTCGGCGGCCAGGCGCGCCCGGTCGGCGACGGCGATCTGCAATGCCAACAGCGCCACCAGTCCGCCAACCAGCCCCCATTGCCAGCGTGGCGTCGGCGCGGCGGGCGCCGCCGCGCGCATGAAGCTGGGCGCCACCGGGGCAGGGGCGATGTCCTGTTCTGTCCGCTCGATGTCCTCAGCGATGACCTGGGTGTCGCCGGCGTTGTCGCCGTCGTGGTCAGGGTCGCGGTCCACGACGCCATCGGCTGCCGACGGTTCGGTGGTCGCTGTCGGCTGGGCGGTGGCTTGCGCCGGCTCGGGCGTAGGCTCGGGCGCAGGCTCGGACGCGGCACGCAGGAAGGTGGCCAGCGGGCGGCGCGGTGGCGGGGTGGGCTCGGTCATCGGGTCAGCGCCGGGCGAAGGTGGCCCATTCAAGCACGACGGATGCCGGTGATGCGCATCCAGTCACCGTCCTGCGCGACCTCCAGCTGTTCGAACCAGGGCGTGTATCGCACCAGCAGTTCGTCTTCCTGCCCGTGCAGGATGCCCGACAATGCAATGCGTCCGCCCGGTGCCACGCGCGCGGCAAGCACGTCGGCCAATGCGTCCAGGGCCGAGGCCAGGATGTTGGCCACTACCACCGGATACGTGGCCTGCGGTTCGTCGCCCGGCAGGTACACCTGCACCTGGTCCTGCAGGCCGTTGCGCTCGGCGTTGTCGCCGGTGGCGATCACCGCCTGCGGGTCGTTGTCCACGCCGACCGCGTGCGCGGCGCCCAGCTTCAGCGCGGCCAGTGCCAGGATCCCCGAGCCGCAGCCGAAGTCCAGCACGGTCTGCCCGGCCAGCATGCCCTCGGCCGCCAGGCCATCCAGCCAGCGCAGGCACAGCGCCGTGGTCGGGTGGGTGCCCGAGCCGAAGGCCAGGCCCGGATCCAGCCGCACCACGGCGGCGTCGGCCGCCTGCGCGGCCTCCGGCAGCGCATGGTTCCACGGCACGATCCAGGTGCGCTGGCCAAAGGCCATCGGCTGGAACTGGTCCAGCCACGCGCGCTCCCAGTCCTCGTCCTGCACGGCGCGGAAGCTGGCCGTGCCCCATTCCAAACCCGGGTCGAAGGCCTCCAGCGCGGCCAGCAGGGCCAGCGCGTTGGTGTCGGACGGGAACAGGGCGCTCAGCACCAGGTCGTTCCACAGCGGGGTCTCGCCGACGCCCGGTTCCAGGATCGCGCGCTCGTTGCTGGTGTCGGCATCGGCATCGAGCAGGGTCACCGCCAGCGCGCCGACGTCGTCCAGCGCGTTCTCGTAGCGGGGCTGGGTCGCTTCAGTGCAGTGGAGGGTGAGTTCCAGGAACGGCATGGGGCAACTACCTGCGGAAAACCGTGAATGCTAGACCATTGCGCCGCAGCGCGGCGGCTTCAGTCTCAATGGCTGCTGCGAAACAACGGAACGGCCGATTCAGACAGCGGGAAGCGTCATTGCTAAACTTCGCCCCCAACGGACTTCCTTCCGCGTCGCTGCTACCTGCATGGCCGTCGTGCCCACCCTTAAAACCTGGCTGCTGGTGGTACCCGCCCTGGCATTGCTGGGGGTGGTGGGGTACCGCGCGGGCGGGCGTGCGCTGCACGTGGACCCGGCCGCCCCCGCAGCCGACGAGGTCCCTGCCGCGACCGGCGCAATGTTGCCGCTGCAGGCCCAGCAGCTGGCCCGGCAACTGCTGGCGCGTGAGCGCAGCACGGCGGTGCCCTCGGGATTGCCGCTGGACATCCGCGCCGATATTGAAGGCGATACGGATCTGTTCGCCTACGCACAGCGCCTGCGCCTGCAGGCGGCCGATGGCAACGCCGAAGCCGGCTGGATGGTCAGCCGCGTATACGATTACTGCGCCATCTATGCGATGGATCCCGGCGGCTACCAGCTCGACAACGCGCTGCTGACCGGCATGGGCATGAATGCCTCGGCGCCGATGGTGCAGGCGCGCGAGCGCGTGGCCCGCCGCTGCGCCGGTTTCGTGGCCAGCGACGGACTGGGGCGCAGCCTGATCCTTACCCAGCGCGTGCTGGCCGCGCGTGCCGGCAACCTGGCTGCCGAAGCGGCGTTGTTCGCCGACGGCCAGCCGTTGAAAGACAGCCCCGACTACCGCCGCGATCTGGTCGAGCGGGTCATGGATTCGCGTGATCCGGAGGCCTATATGGCCATTTCCACCGCCATGGGCCAGCGCGCCAGCGGCGACGCGGCGCTGCAGGGCCTGGTGGCGGGCGACCAGTTCAGTGAACTGGCGTGGCGCCTGGCGGCCTGCGAACTGGGCATGGCCTGCGGGCCGGACAGCGTGCTGATGAACAATTTCTGTGCGAACGGAGGGATCTGTTCGCAGGACGGTGGGCAGGACTTCTCCACATTCGTGTATGACGCCGCGGTATCGCGGCAAGGTGCGGGAAAAATGAAGACGTTGGTTGAACAGTTGATCAAGCGGGGGGCCCACGCATGAATTACCGTCGATTCCTGCATGGCGCCAAATTCTGGTTCTGGGTGGCGCTGTTCGTGGCCTATTCGGCCGGCGCAGTCGGCCTGGTGATGATCGACACCTACGATGACCGCTACCGGAAGCTGTCGAAGGTGACGCTTACCTCGGTGAAGGCGCAGGAGGATGTACGCCGTGCCGGTGCCAGCCAGGTCGCCGCGGTCTACCGCGCGCAGAGTGGCATGCCGTTCGCGTCCCTGCCGGCCGGCAGTACCTTCCAGGTGGTCTGGCCCGATGGCTCCACCGAAACCATGGTGATCGTCGATCCGACCTCGTCACTGGGCGTGGCACCGGTCAAGGACACCCAGGTCACGGCCGCCGACGTTGCCCGTTGATCCGCGGGCCTGGCGCAGGGGCGCGGGCGATCGCGCAATTCGTGCTGAATGCGTCACGCTGATTCATAGCGCCTATAGCGCGCGCGATTGAGGTAGGCAGCATCGTTTGGACAGGAGCGCCTGGCTTCGATTTCATCGGGCACGCCTTTCCAACGAGTTGCCCACTACCGCTGCCGCCCACCGGCACGCCACCGGTCAGCATCACACCCGCCTGCCGGTACTGCCTCCCACGCCGCAACCGCCGGACACCCGCAGCATCCGCCGGGTGGAAACCCCGATGCAGGCGCTGGCGGCGGTGCTGTCGGTAAGCAATGCTTCCCCGCCGCCGCTGCATCCGGCGCCGCTGCCGTCTTCATCCGCGCGCGCCGCGCAGCCGCTGAATTGTGTTCCGGTCCCGGCCGCGCCCGGGATGCCGGCCGCGCTGCACGGCATGGCGGGCCTGCTGCGCAGCCCGGTGACCGAACTGTTCACCGATGCACGCAATGCGTGGGAGCGGCACCAGGGCGTGCGCTGTGCGCCGCCCATCAGCCCGGGACTGCGCGCGTTGCTGCAGGTGGGCGATGCGGTCACTGCCATCGTTGAAGCGGCGGGGATCGGCGCGCGTGGGCTGTACGCCATGCAGGGCGTTGCCGAGGTGCTGGACCTGAGCGCGGATGCGATGGAGCGCAGCCCGCTGGACCGCGCCGCACTGACCGACGCAGCGCTCACGGTGGCCGGCGCGCGTGGCGTGGTCGAGACCGGCCCCGCACGGCTGGCGGCCGAACCGGCACCGGAGCCGGTGGCGCCGCGCCGCCCCGTCGTTGTCCGCCAGACCAGCGCGGAACTGCACGAGGGCCGCCTCCTGATACCGTTTGAAGGCCGCGACCGCGCGCTCGGCATCAGCGAGGGACGTCTGCAGGTGCTGGACGATGCGGGCTATGTCGATGTGCAGTTCGACCGCGGCGACTGGACCTGGAAACGGACCACGCCGCCGTCACCCGCCTCCAGCCGGGTCGCCCGCATGCACAGTTCGATTCCGCTGTTCGACGCCGTGGCGGCGCGTGTGCGCGAGCAGGCGCCGCTGGATCACGCCACGCTGCGGCTGGACCTGCTGGGACCGGACGGCATCCTGTACTACGACGACCTCCGTGCGGGACGCGCCGGCAACGCCGTGTGCGTGGATGGTCGCTATTACGCCGCCACCCCCGGTGAGGCGCTGGGCCTGCGTATCGGCACGCTGGACCTGGTCAAGCGCGACGGGGTCTACCAGCTGCGCGAGAAGGCGCCGGTGCCGGTGCGAACGCTGCGTTGCCGACGCGCGCCAGGGCAGGGGTGCGCCGCGCTGGTGCCGGAGTTTTCGGCGGAACTGTCGCGCACGCTGCAGGCGCACTACGCGCGCGCGCTTGGCCCGCGGCAGGCGCGCATGCGCGGCCTGGCGCCGGACACAGGCCGTCCCGGCTGGTATATCAGTCGCAAGGGAGGACGCCTGCGCCACTATGTCCGCTTCAACGAGCATTACTTCCGGGTGCGCCTGCGCCAGGTCGACGAGCACAACAAGCGCATTTCGGTCTACCTGCCGCGCGGCATCGGCGCCGGGCGCCTGCATCATCGCGGCCAGCCGATGCACCACATCGCCGACATCCGCCAGGCGATTCCCGCGCAGGAAAACCGGTTCATGACCCAGGCCGAATTCAATGTGGAGTACCGCGGCATGCCCAGCCTGGACGCTGCGCAGGTGTATGAAAGCGCAGTGGCACAGAACCAGCGCCTGCGTTTGAGCCAGCTGCAGCGTGCTGCGATCCGCAGCTACCTGACCTGGCGTCGCCGCTCGATGGACGACTTCCTGCAGTACGGCACCCTGCAACCGGTGTTCCGCGATTCCGAGCAGACCGTGGCACGGATCAATCGCGGGCTGGCACGGATTCCGCCGCATGCGGGCCGCGTGTTCACGGCGATGGCGATGGACGCCGCGCAGCTGGCGGCATTGGAGGAAGGGCACGCCGTGTACAGCCGCACCTTCGTGGTGGCCAGTGGCGACCGCGGCCGCGCGGTCAACGCGGTCGCAGCGGCCGGCGACAGTCCGCGGGGCGTCGCCACCGTGGTCACCCTGCACATGCGCAGGCATGCCCACCCCACCGGGCTGCTGTCGCTGCAGGACGAGGCGCAGGTGATGATCGGCAACAACGTGGTGTTCAAGGTGACCGGCAAGGCGCCCGGCGAGCTTCACCTGGAGGAACTGGGTCCGGCGCGGCAGGCGATGGGCGTACTCGGTGCCCGGCCGTTGCTGGCGACGCCGCTGCGCGATTGACGCGGCGCGAAGCGCCGGCCAGCGGCCGGCGCTTCCCATGACCACGCCGATCAGGTCAGTGCGATCGACTTGTTCTTGCGTTCGGCAAGACGCTTTTCCAGGTAGTGGATGTTCTGCCCACCGGCCTGGAAGCCCTTGTCGCGCATGATGCGCTGCTGCAGTGCCACGTTGGTCTTGATGCCATCGACCACCATCTCGCTCAGCGCCACGCGCATGCGCGCGATCGCGGTTTCGCGATCCGGGCCGTGCACGATCAGCTTGCCGATCATCGAGTCGTAGTTCGACGGGACGCGGTAGCCGCTGTAGATGTGCGTATCCACACGCACACCCGGACCCCCCGGCGGATGGAAGGCGGTAATCTGCCCCGGGCTTGGCACGAAGGTTTCCGCGTCTTCGGCGTTGATGCGGCATTCGATCGCGTGGCCGGTAAGCACCACATCGCTCTGCTTGATGCTCAGCTTGTGGCCGGCCGCGATCCGCAGCTGCTCCACCACCAGGTCGATACCGGTCACCATTTCGGTCACCGGATGCTCCACCTGGATGCGGGTGTTCATTTCGATGAAGTAGAAGCGGCCGTCTTCGTACAGGAACTCGAAGGTGCCGGCGCCGCGATAGCCGATGCGCACGCAGGCCTCGGTGCAGACCTTGCCGATCTGCTCGCGCTGCTCGGCGCTGATTCCCGGTGCCGGCGCTTCTTCCACCACCTTCTGGTGGCGGCGCTGCATCGAGCAGTCGCGTTCACCCAGGTGGATGGCATTGCCCTGGCCGTCGGCGAGAACCTGGATTTCCACGTGGCGCGGATTCTCCAGGAACTTCTCCATGTACACCTCGCCATTGCCGAAAGCGGCCTTGGCCTCGCTCTTGGTGGTTTCGATGGAGGTCTTGAGCGACGCTTCGGCATGCACCACGCGCATGCCACGGCCACCGCCGCCGCCGGCCGCCTTGATGATGACCGGATAACCGATCTCGCGCGCGATCTTGGTGTTGGCCACGATGTCCTCGCCCAGCGGGCCGCCGGAACCGGGCACGCACGGCACGCCGGCGGCCTTCATCGCGCGGATGGCTTCCACCTTGTCACCCATCATGCGGATGGTGTCGGCCTTGGGACCGATGAAGATGAAGCCGGATTCCTCCACGCGTTCTGCGAAGTCGGCGTTCTCGGACAGGAAGCCATAGCCCGGGTGGATGGCCTGGGCGTCGGTGACTTCGGCCGCGGCGATCAGCGCCGGAATGTTGAGGTAGCTCTCCGGTGACGGACCCGGGCCGATGCAGACCGACTCGTCGGCCATCGCTACGTGCTTGAGGTTGCGGTCGACCGTGGAATGCACGGCCACCGTGCGGATGCCCAGGGTATGGCACGCGCGCAGGATGCGCAGCGCGATCTCCCCTCGGTTGGCAATTACGACTTTGTCGAGCATGGACGGATCCTTAGCCGATCACGAACAGCGGCTGGTCGAATTCGACCGGCTGGCCGTTTTCACCCAGGATGGCCACGATGGTGCCGGAAGCATCGGCTTCGATCGGGTTGAACATCTTCATCGCTTCGATGATCGCCAGCGTTTCACCGGCCTTGACCTGCTGGCCCACCGACACGAAGGCCGGCTTGTCCGGCGCGGACGAGGTGTAGAAGGTGCCGACCATCGGCGAGCGCAGCACGTGGCCATCCGGCAGCGCCGGGCCCGACTTGGCGGTGCCGCCGGTGGACGCTTCGGTCGGCGACTGCATCGGCATGGCCGGTGCGGCGGCCTGGGCCGGCGCCGGGGCCATCATCATCTGCGGCTGGGCCTGGACCATGCCGTAGCCGGAGACCGGGGCGCGCGAGAGACGCACGGATTCTTCGCCTTCCTTGATTTCGATTTCGGCGAGGTTCGACTCTTCCAGCAGGTCGATCAGTTTCTTGATTTTGCGGAGATCCATAGGGGCCTCTTTTTTTTGATGTCAGTGTGGTGGGAAGCGCGTTGCGCTCGGGTCAAGGGAGTTCAGGCGAAGCCAGGCGGACCAGCGCGGCGTCCATGGCGTAGCGGTAGCTGTCGGCGCCAAAGCCGCAGATCACGCCGACCGCCTTGTCGCTGAAATAGCTGTGCTGGCGGAACGGTTCGCGGGCATGCGGGTTGGACAGGTGGATTTCGATGAACGGCACGTCCACCGCCGCCAGCGCGTCGCGCAGCGCCACCGAGGTATGGGTGAACGCGGCCGGATTGATCAGGATGAAGGTGGTACCGTCAGTGCGGGCGGCCTGCACGCGGTCCACCAGCACGTGTTCGGCGTTGGACTGCAGGCTTTCCACCGCGTGCCCGGCGGCCTGCGCCTGGACACGCAGGGCCTGGTCGATCTGTGCCAGCGTCGTGTGGCCGTAGACCCCGGGCTCGCGTGTACCGAGCAGGTTGAGATTGGGGCCATGCAGGACCAACAGTTTCGCCATGGGGGCCACGTAACAGGAAAGGGCGGAGTCTGGCGGAACCGGTGGATCGTGTCCAGTTCGGCGAAGTTACGCGTGTTTCAAGCGCTCGTTTGAAATATCGTGGAGGCCTTGGGGCGGCAGGCTCACGCCCGGACGGTGCAACTGAACGGGTCGGAAGCGACCGCTGCGGTCGCGCGCGGGATCCACCGCTGCCGATGCTGGACGCTCACGTCCTGCGCGCGGCGTAGGCAGCCAGTTCCTCCGGACCGCCTTCCGGAAACGTTTCCTTCAGCAACGCAAGCAGGGCCGACACCCGGGCGGCAGATGGCCGAACGCTTCGTCAGCGATGGCATGCTGCCTGCAGCCGGCGATGGGGAGGACCCGCGCCTATACCGGCCCGCGCCTGCGTAACCTGAGCCTGGGTACCCACCTCCCGGATGGCAAAGGTGTGTAGAGACGACCGCCGGGTACCGACAGGGCCACGTCGGTCCCCCGCGCCGGCCGGGACAGGATCCGCAGGGTGCCCCCGATGCGCGCGGCACGTTCGTGCATGCCCTGCAGGCCCCAGTGGCCTTCCCGCGCGGCATCGTCGGCCATGCCACGGCCGTTGTCGCGCACGTGCAGGCGGAAGCGGCGGCCGAAGTTCAGCTCGACCTCGATGTCGGTCGCGTCCGAATGCGCCAGCGCGTTCCGGATCGCTTCGCGCCCGATGAGGAAGATCTCCTCAGCGGCGGGGTGCCGGAGATCCGGCGCCTCGCCTTTGACCGTCAAGCGCAGACGCATGCCTGCAGGGTTCGCGTCTTCGTTGTAGACAGCGGTCAGTGCTGCGGCGAGATCGCCGCCGTTCCCGGCGTCGCCGCGCAGCGAGGACACGCGCTCGCGCCCTTCCCGCAGGTTGTCCTCGGCCGCCTGCATGGCCGACTCCAGGCGCGCCTGCGCTTCGCCGGGCAGGGTTGGCATGGCACTGATCGCGTGCAGGCGCAGCAACAGGCCCTGGCCACCCTGCAGCAGGGTGTCGTGCAGATCGCGGGCAATGCGTTCCCGTTCCTCGAGTCGCTCTTCGTACCGCGCCTTGACCAGGGCGGTGATGTGCCGGCCCCGCACGCGCGCGGCCGCAGCCACCAGGACCACCAGCAGGATCACCAGCAGGCCCCGGAACCAGAACGCCTGGGTCAGCAACGGCTCGATCCGGAACGCGCGCGTGGTCGGGGTGGTTCCCCATACGCCGTCTTCGCTGGCCGCCACCACCTCGAACGTGTAACTGCCCGGGCCAAGGTTGGTGTAGTAAGCCGTGGTGGTGCTGCCCGCATCGCGCCAGCCGGCATCCACCCCCGACAACCGGTACCGGTAGCGGTTGCGTTCCGGGCGGGCCAGCGATTGCGCGACGAAGTCGATCTGCAGCTGGGTGATACCCGCCGGGATCGCGGTGCCCTCGCGGAGCGGCATGCTCCCGTCGCCGTAGTGCACATCGCCGATACGGGCGCGGGGCGCGGTGCGGGAGCGGTGGAGGCGGGTCGTGTCCAGCCAGGCCAGGCCCTGGTTGGTCGCAAGCCACAGCACGCCATCCGCCGAGAGCTGCGCGGTGGGAATCGGACCACTCTGCAGTGCGATGCCGGGCATGCCATCAACGTCGTCGAACAGCCGCGGTGAAACCGGCGTGCCGGTGCGCGCGCTCGCGATCGCGGCCGCCAGATCCAGGCGCACCAGACCCCGCCCGCCGTTCAACCAGAGCTGCTGGTCCGGGTCGATGACGATCCCGGTGATACCTTCCAGCACGCCGGGGATGTCGGCGGTTACCGCGCGGAACGGCCCACCGTTGCTGCTGATGCTGAAGCCCGTTTCACCGGCAACCAGCAGCAGGTTCCGGCGGGAAAGCACGGCGGTGACCGGTCCTGTGTCCAGGCCGCGGGCAGAGCCGATGGGGTGCACCCCGGTGCCGTCGCGCAGCACCAGTTCGCCGCTGGCATAGCCGAACACCAGGCCATGCGCGCCGTCGGGTGCGATGACGGTGCAACCGGGCAGGGTGATCCGCGCGTCTTCCGTCCACGTGCCGCGCAGGTAATGCAGGACGCGGTTTTCGCCAGCGCAGGCCCACGCCTCGTCGGCACCCGGGAAGTGCAGGGCCTGGGGTTGCAGTCCGCGTGCGGTACCGGGGAACTGCACTGCCTCCAGCGCCGCGCCCCTGCGCCGGGCCAGGCTGGTCCATTCGAACTGCCACAGCGGGCGGGTATTCTTCAGTGCCGCGCGCTGCAATCCAGCCCGATCCAGGCCAAGACTGCGGCGGTCGAGGTCGTACGGCAGCATGTCTTCGCCATAGCCGAAGAGTGCGCCGTCCGCGTTCCTCGCCAGGATCCGGTAAGGGTCGTTGGGCCCTTCAGTGAGGGTACGCACGCTCTGCGCCCGGAAACGATTGAGGCCGAGGTTGGTACCGACCCACAGATTGCCCTCGCGGTCCTCGAAGACCGGCACGGCCGAGGTGGAGGTCAGGCCCTGTGGAACATCGAAGCGCTCCATGCGTTCGGCGCGCTTGCCATCGAACACCACCCGCAGGATCCCGCCCCCGCCGCGCATGGGCGCCCACATGACACCGTCGGCGGTGAAATGCAGGCGGCTGGCCAGCACATCCGGAAGCAGGCGGGCCTGCCGTTCGGCGGCCGGGAGCAGGCCGTTGGCATCGGCGATGGGCGCGGCACCCCGGCGGCGGTCGGCCAGCCAGATCTCGCCCGACGGGCTCTCGGCCAGCGTCGCCATCAAGGACACCTCGATGCCGGTGGGGACGAACGCAGCGCCGCCCTTGGGACGGAACCAGACATGCTGTCCGACCAGCGCCCAGAACCGGCCGTGCGAGTCGTTGAGCAGCCAGTGCGCGTGACGCTCGGGCAGCCCCATGGATGCCGGCGGTTTCTCCCAGCGCGTGCCCGTGAAGCGGCGCAGGCCCTGGTCAACGGCGGCCCAGAGCACGCCGCTGCTGTCGTAGGCGAACCCCGGCACCACGCCGGGCGGCACCCCGTCCTTGCGCTGGTAAGAGCGCAACGTGCCGTCGCTGTCCAGATGGCCGATGCCGGCGTGGTAATACCCCAGCCACAGGCCCCCGCGCCTGTCGCCCAGCAGGGTCACCAGGTTCAGCGAGGGCTGCGCACCACCGCCGCTCGCCTGCTGACGTACGAACCGATGCCCATCGAAGCTGTACAGCCCGGACCCTGTCGCCAGCCACAGCGTGCCGGTGGCATCCTGCTGGATGTCCCAGATATCCCCCGGGGCGCCCTGGCCGGCCCGCCACGCGGTGTGGTGATAGCCGGTGAACCCGGTGGCGGCCGGCGGATGCTGTTGCGCACGCCCCGGCGGAGCGAGGGCGGAAAGCACAACCAGCAGCAGCGCACGCAGGGCGTGGCCGCGGAACGAAGACAGCAGGGGCATGCGGTGGACGACGGGGCCGGGGCAGGGGTCGCGCCGGAGCTTATCACCCGGCGCTGGGGGCCACCGGCGTGTTGAGCAGCTGCTGCTCCCACAGGTAGGCAATGCCGCTGCCGGCGGCATGCTGCTTGAACACCTCGGTCACTTCCGCCACGTGGTCCAGCCGCGCCCAGTCGCGCTGCCATTCGCCGGCCAGGGCCATCCAGGTCATCACGTTGGCGCCGGCGGCGATCATGCGCTGGATGGCGACCTGGTGCGCCTCTACCGACACTGCGCCGCAGGCATCGGTAATGACGGTGACGTCCCAGCCCTCGCCGAGCGCCTGGATGACCGGCATCGCCACGCAGATCTCCGTCCACAGGCCGGCGATGATCAGCTGCGTGCGGCCCGTGGCCTTCACCGCATCCACCACTGCCGGGTCCTGCCAGGTATTGATCAGGGTGCGGTCGATGACCGGCTGGCCCGGGAACACGTCGGTGATGTGCGGGAAGATCAGCCCGCCGCGCTCGGCGATGACGCTGGTCAGGACGGTGGGGACGCCGTAAGCCTTCGCGGTCTTGGCCAGGGCGGTGGCGCTGTTCACCACCGCATGCGGGTCGTGGCTGTTGAGGTTGGCCAGCTGGTAGGGCTGGTGGTCGATGAGCACGAGGACGGAATCTTCGGGGCGAAGCAGCGAGTCGAGGCCGTTGCGGAAGGACATGGATGCATCCTGTGTGGGAATGGAGTGGAGCGAGAGCAGACCTTGTCACCGCCGCCCGCGCGGCGGTAGCAGCGCGCCGTGCCAAGCTGTGTCGCAGAAACAGGAACGCCGAATGGGCGTTCGCTGTGTCAGGCTGTCATGCCAATCAGGGAGGCAGGGTGGACATCGAAGATCTGCGCACCTTCGTCGAAGTGGCCGACGCCGGCGGGGTATCGCCGGCGGCGCGCCGGTTGGGCGTGGCCAAGTCCATCGTCAGCCGGCGCCTCGGCCGGCTCGAAGCGGAGCTGGGCGTGCAGCTGCTGGCGCGCACCACCCGCGGGGCGGCACTCACCGACGCGGGAGCCACGTTCCGTGAGCACGCCGCGCGCGCCTGCGCGGAAATGGACGCGGCCCGCGAAGCCATCCTGCCCGACGGCGATCTGCGCGGCCGACTGCGCATTGCCGCACCGCTGACCTTCGGCCCCACCCACTTCGCGCCGGTGTTCGCCGAGTTGGCGCGTCGCCATCCCCAGCTCCACGTCCATGCTGCCTACAGCGATCGCTTCGTCGACATGGTTGCCGAAGGATTCGACTGCGCGGTGCGCGTGGGGTACCTGCAGGACTCCAACCTGGTCGCGCGTTGCGTGGGTCCGCTTTATGGCAGGCTCGTGGCAAGCCCCCGCTATGTGGAGGTGCACGGATCACCCGACGCACCCGCGGAGCTGACTGCCCACGAAGCGCTGATGCAGGGCACCGAACCGTGGCAGTTTCTGGATGGCGGGCGGGTGGTCACGGTGCACCCCCGCGGGCGCTTCAAGGCCGACAACAGCACCGCGCTGCTTGCGGCCGCGCTCTCGGGCCTGGGCATCGCGTGGTTGCCCGATGGCATCACCCAGCCGCACCTGGATTCCGGTGCGCTGGTTGCAGTCATGCCGCGCTTTCCCCCCCCGCCGGCCGGGATCCATGTCATCCGGCCGCCGGGCCAGCACCCGTCGCTCAAGGTACGGGCGCTTACCGAGCTGCTGCTGGAGTGCTTCGATGTGGCACACGCGCCGCAACTAACGCGATCTAACAGCCGATAACTGGACCGCTTCGTCCGCGCGGTCCAGGCTGGGTGCATTCCGCCAGGCGTGATGCAGCATGTCCCATCGTCCCCCTCCCGCAGGCGTGTCCTACGCAGACCGACCGAGCAACGACGAGCTGGTCGCGCTGATGGCCAGGATCCGCCGTCGCGACAAGGGCGCGCTGGACCGCCTGCATGCCCTGGTGACGCCGCTGGTGCGCGCGTTCCACGAGGGTCAAGTGCAGGGCGGGCGGGGGGACCCGTGCGAGCTGGAGGCGCGGGTCAGCGCAACCCTGTGGAGGATCTATCGCGAACGCCACAGCTTCGGCCACCAGCAACCGTTCCGGGCGTGGTTGTTGCAGGTGGCGCGCGATGATCAACCTTGAGAAGGTGCTGCACACCGGCGCGTCGCGCGTTGCCGGTGGCCGCGATGGCTACGCCAGCAGCCCGGATGGCCGGCTGGACATCCGGCTGACACCGCCGGGTGCCCCGGGCGCCGGCACCAACCCGGAGCAGCTGCTGGCCGCCGGCTGGTCGGCGTGCTTCCTGGGCGCGCTGCGGCACGCGTGCAACGCACGCCGGCTGGCCTGCCCGGCGACTGCCGCGGTATGCACCGAGGTGGACCTGGTCCACGCCGAGCGCGGCTTCTTCCTGCGCGCGCGGCTGGTGGTGAGCCTGCCCGGGGTGGAGACCGAGCTGGCCAGCGCGTTGATCGATGCCGCGCGCGAAGCGTGTCCCTACAGCAAGGCGATGCGCGGCACCGTCCGCGTCGACTTCCTGCTGGACTGATGCCACGCCGGCAGGCCGATCCCCTATGATGCGGCCAAACGCTGGAGAGAGCCCCACTCGTGCAGCCCGCCATCGACGATCCGCACGCGCTGCTGGCGACCGAGATCCGCTTCGGTCCCTTTCGCGTGTTTCCGGGCCGGCGCCTGCTGGAACGGCAGGGCACGCCCGTTGCCATTGGTGGTCGCGCATTGGACCTGCTGGTCGCACTGCTGTCGCGGCCGGGGCAGATCCTGTCCAAGCGCGAGCTGCTGCAGCGGGTGTGGCCGGACACGATCGTCGAGGAAGGCAGCCTGCGCTTCCACATGACCCACCTGCGACGCATCCTGGGCGACGACGGCGCCACGGGCGGGCGCTACATCGCCACGCAGGTGGGGGTCGGCTACGCCTTCGTGGCGCCGGTCGCGCGGGTGCAGGCGGGAGTTGGAGACGCAGATCCCGGCGCAGGCGACCCCGCGCCACCGCCCCCCGTGCGCAGTGCGCTGGCGGCGCTGCCCACGCGCCCTGCGTTGATCGGTCGCAGCGCCGACGCGAAGGCGGTGCTCGGCAGCCTGCAGGAACCCCGCCTGGTCACCATCGTGGGGAGTGGCGGGGTCGGCAAGACCAGCTTGGCAGTCGATGTAGGACACGCGGCAGACTACGACGTGGTGCGCTTCGTCGACCTGGCGCAGATCGAGGACGCCACGCTGGTGGCCTCGGCGCTGGCAGCGGCCTGGGGCGTGCCGGTGCAGGCCGACGACCCGGTATTCGTGCTGCAGGCGCATCTGCAGGATGCACGCGCGCTGCTGATCATCGACAACTGCGAGCATCTGGTGGAAGCAGTCTGCGCCATCGTCGAACGCCTGCGCGAGGCGGCGCCGGGCGTGTGCGTGCTGGCCACCAGCCGCGAGCCGCTGCGCGCGCGGGGCGAACAGCTGTACTGGCTGGGGCCGTTGGAATGTCCGCCCGCGGATGCCCAACTGTCCGCACCTGCGCTGATGGCGTACCCGGCCGTCAGGCTGTTCATCGAACGCGCTTCGCTGGACGATCGCCAGGCCCCGCTGGAAGCGGAACAGCTGCGCTTGATCGCCGACATCTGCCTGCGTCTGGATGGCATGGCGCTGCCGATTGAACTGGCGGCGGTGCGGCGGCCACGCATGGCATCCAGGCAACCCAAGGGCTGTTGGGCGAACGCTTCGCGCTGGCCTGGTCCGGTCGTCGCACGGCACTGCCGCGGCAGCAGACGCTCCGCGCGACCCTGGACTGGAGCTATGGCCTGCTCTCCGGCACGGAAAAGCTGCTGTTCGACCGGCTGGCGATCTTCCTTGGCAGGTTTTCGCTGCATGCGGCCAGCGAGGTGGCGAGCGACGCGAGGATGGATGCGGTGACCGTGGCCGCCACCTTGGACGAGCTGGTGGCCAAAGGGCTGGTCACGGTGGAGCAGAGGTCCGATCTGGCCTCCTTCCGCCTGCTGGAAATGACCCGTGCCTATGCCAGGGAAAGACTGGGGGCGCACGGAGACGACGAAGGCCGTCGGCTGGCGTTCCGCCATGCGGGGTACTACCTCGAGCTGCTCGGCAAGCTCGGTCGCTCGCCCGATGCGGTCTATGCCAGCACCTCGCGTTTCGCGTGCCAGCTGGCCAACCTGCGAAGCGCGCTTGAGTGGAGCTTCGGCCCCGACGGCGACCCTGGCGTGGCGCTGCCACTGGCAGCGGCGAGCGTGCCGGTGTTCCTGCATTCCTCGCTGCTCAACGAATGCCGGGTGTGGTGCAGCCGCGCCGTGGAGCTGCTGGAACTGGGCTACTTCGGCACCCGCACCGAAATGGAACTGCAGGCCGCACTAGGCCTGGTCCTGATGTTCACCCAGGGCAACAGCGGCGCCGTCGGCAAGGCGTTGCGCCGCGCCATGGTCCTGGCCGAAGACCTGGGCGACCACGATGCGCAGCTGACCCTGCTCGGCCGCCTGCAGATCTACTACGAACGCATCGGGGATTTCGCGGCGTCGCTGGCCTGGGCAGAGCGTGCCGCTGCCGTGGGAGAGGCCATCGGCGAGGCCGAAGCGGTAGCCGTGGCATCGTCTCTGGCGGGCGTGTCGCACCATCTGCTGGGCGAACTTCCGCTGGCGCGGCAGGAGCTGGAGCACGCATTGCGCAACAGCGGCCCTTCGCGGCGCAGCCAGACCCTGCACTACGGCTTCGACCACCGCAATCGCACCGGCCTGGCACTTGCGCGCACGCTGTGGTTGCAGGGCTACCCCGACCAGGCCCGGCAGTGGGCCCTGCGTGTAGAGGCCGAGGCCGAGGCGCTGGATCATCCGGTCACGCATTGCATCGCGCTGGTATGGACGCTCTGCATCCACATCTGGAATGGCGACCTGGAACGGGCCGGCAGCAGCCTGGGGGCGTTCACGCGCATCGCCGAAGCCAACCTGCTTGCGCCCTACATGGCAGCGGTGCCCGGCCTGCGCGCAGCCATGGCGATACGCGCGGGCGAGCCCGAACCGGCGATCGAATGGCTGCAGTCGAGCCTGGACCAGCTGCATGGCATGCGCTACGAACTGCTGACCACCTCGTTCGAAATCGCGTTGGCGGAGGGCCTGATACTGGCCGGTCGCCTCGGCCAGGCGCAGTCCCTGCTGGCCACCACCCTTGCCCATTGCCTGCACAGTGGCGACGCCTTCGCCCTGCCGGAACTGCTGCGTCTGCAGGCCGGCGTGCACCGCCTGCAGGGCGACGCCGCGCAGGCCACGCGGCTGCTCGATGAAGCATTTGCGTTGAGCCGCCGCCAGGGAGCGCGGGCCTGGGAACTGCGCATCGTCCTGGACCAGTCCGAACTGGCGGCCCAGCAGGGCGACACTGCCGCGGCGGCAGCAATGCTCGCCGCATGCAGCGCCTGGGTGGGCGAAGGCTTCGGTACGCAGGACGTGCGCCAATGGGTGCGTGCGCGCCGTGCCAGCGAGCGCGACGCTTCCTGAGCCGGCTCAGGCCGGCTCGACGGTGCCCAGGCCGATCACGGCCGCCTGCTTCACCAGCTCCGGCAGCGAGCGCGCGCCCATCTTGCGCATCGCCTTGCCGCGGTGTGCCTTGACCGTGATTTCGCTGATCCCCAGCTCCGCCGCGACCTGCTTGTTCATGTGTCCGCGCACCACCAGCCGCACCACCTCCTGCTCGCGCGGCGTCAGGGATGCGTACGCGTCCAGCAGCGCCTGCACCGGCTCCCGTCCCTGCAGCGCGGCGCGGCTTGCCGCAAGCGCTTCGGCGATGGCGTCCAGCAGCACGGCGTCATCGAATGGCTTGGTCAGGAACTCCACCGCGCCAGCGCGCATGGCGCGCACGGTCAATGGGATGTCGCCATAGCCGGTAATGAAGATGATCGGCAGCTCCGGGCGAAGGGAGCCCATCGACCGCTGCAGCTCCAGTCCATTCAGATCGGGAAGGTGCACATCCAGCACCAGGCACGCAGGTGCCTGCGGCAATGGCTCGGCGAGGAACGCGGTGGCCGAGCTGAACAGCACCGGCTGCCATCCGGCGTGCGCGATCAGAAGTTCCAGCGACTCGCGCACCGAGACGTCGTCGTCGACCACGAATACAAGGGCGGGGGTGTCTGGCATGGCAGTCTCCGGAGGTTCACACCAGCGGCAGCGCGGCGTTGAGCGCCCGCAGCAGCTCCGCTTCGCTGAACGGTTTTGCAAGGCAGTCCACCGCCCCCTGCGCGAGCAGGCGGCGGCGCTCGCTGGCCGAGCCATGCGCGGTGATGAAGATCAGCGGCATCGTGAGGTGGCGTCGGCGAAGCTCCTGCATCAGCTCGGGCCCGCTCATGCCCGGCATGGCGATGTCGAGGATGAGGCAGCGGGTCCTGTCGAGCTCCGCCGAGGCCAGGAAGTCGGCGGCCGAGGAGAAGGCGGCCACGGCGAAGCCGAATTCACGCAGCAGGTCGGGCAGCGATTCACGCACCGATTCATCGTCATCCACCACCGCTACCAGCAGCGACGCGGTCATGGGCGCGTCTCCCCGCGCGGCAGGGTGAACGCGAACATCGCGCCGCCGCCCTCGGCGGCCTGCACCCACAGCGCGCCGCCATGGCTGTCGATGATCGAACGGCTCACCGAGAGGCCGATGCCCATGCCGCTGTGCTTGGTGGTGTGGAAGGCCTGGAAAATCCGCTCCGCATCCTGCGGCTCCACCCCGGGCCCGGAATCGGCCACGGACAGCAGGACCCCGCCGGATGCGTCGGCGGCCGTGGCCAGGCGCAGCCGCTTCGGGCGCTCGCCCAGGCCGGTCATGGCCTCGGTGGCGTTGAGCAGCAGGTTGAGGATGACCTGCTGCACCTGCACGCGGTCGGCCCATACCGAGGGCAGCGGCTGCGCAAGCTCGAGCTGCACCGCCACGCCGGCACGGTCCAGTTCGGCCGACAGCAGCGCGACCACTTCGCGCGCTGCCTGATTGATGTCCAGCGGCTCGGTGGCGGCGTCGGTCTTGGCAAACAGGGCGCGCAGGCGATTGACCACGTCCGATGCGCGGTTGCCATCGCGCAGGGTGCGACGCACGGTTTCGCGGGCGCCGTCCACGTTCGGCGGCTCTGCGTTCAACATGCGCATGCACGTGTTGGCGTTGGTGATGATCCCGGCCAGCGGCTGGTTGACCTCGTGCGCAATGGAAGCGGTCAACGTCCCCAGGCTGGCCACGCGGGCGACGTGCGCCAGCTCCGAGCGGACCCGGGCCAGTGACAGTTCGGCCTGCTTGCGGTCTTCGATATCGGTGTTCTGTCCGTACCAGCGCAGGACCTGGCCGTTGTCGTCCAGTAGTGGCACGGCACGGATCAGGAACCAGCGGTAGCGGTCATCGGCGCCGCGCAGCCGGGCCTCGAAGCTGCCCGGCTGGCCCGATGCCAGCAGGGCATGCCAGTAAGCACCCAGCGGCGCGGTGTCGGCCGGATGGATGCGTGATGTCCAGCCGCTGCCAAGCGCCTCTTCCAGCTGCATGCCGGTGTAGTCGAACCAGCGCTGGTTGAGGAACTCCACGCTGCCATCGGGCGCGGCCTGCCAGACGAAACCCGGCACCGTATCGATCAGTGCGCGCAGGCGCTGCTTCGACGCGGCCAGCTCGGCCAAGGTCTGCGCCAGCATCGCCTCACCCTGCTTGCGGTCGTCGATGTCCACGTCCAGGAAGCACCAGCGCTGGATGCGGCCTGCAGCGTCCCTGACCGGTTGGCCGCGTACGTGGAACCAGCGGTATACGCCGTCCGCGCGCCGTACCCGGTACTCCATCTCGAAGTTGTCGCCGGTCGCCACGCAGTGCGTCCATGCGGCGATGACCCGGGGCAGCTCATCCGGATGGATCAACTGCGCGGTTTTCCATCCGCGCTGCTCGTCCAGGCTGGCGCCACGGAACGCGACCGCCTGCTGGTTGGCATATTCCACCTGGCCTTCGGGCGTCATCAGCAGTACCGAGGCCGGCATGGCATCGGCCAGCGCGCGGAAGGTCGCGATCGTGGGGTCTGTCGAACCGCCGCTGGGCGCTGTCTCCACCATGGGTTCTCTCGACGATCATCATCGGTAAAGGGTGCGCCCCGGTGTGGCGTCTGCCCACTATACCTTGGTGTCGGCCCGCAGCCGCGGGCGCTGCCGCAGCCCGCCCTCATACGTAGGTATCGACCGATACCTTCGTTCAAGTGTGCGCCGGGCCGGGCCCTGTTGATATGCGCTCACTGCGACGCTTCCGTCGCGCGGAGCCCCGCCATGCCGTCCACAGTCCCCTGTACACGCCGCACTACCGCCTGCCTGCGCTTCGTCGTTGCACTGGGCGTAGCGGTCGCCTGTCCGTTGGTCGCCGCGCACGCCGCACCGGCGGCGGCCGCGCCGGAGTCGCCGAATTTTGCCGACACCCGTGTGCGCCCCTATCGGGTGCACGTGCCGGAGCGCGAGCTGGTCGAGCTGCGCCGCCGCATCGCGCAGACCCGCTGGCCCGACCGGGAAACCGTGGCCGATACCTCCCAGGGCGTGCAGCTGGCGACCCTGCAGGACCTGCTCGGCTACTGGGGAAGCGGCTACGACTGGCGCAAGGTGGAGAAGCGCCTCAACGCCCTGCCGCAGTTCGTCACCACCATCGACGGCGTGGACATCCAGTTCATCCATGTGCGCTCGCGTGAGCCCAATGCCATGCCGCTGGTGCTCACCCACGGCTGGCCCGGCTCGCCGCTGGAGTTCGTCAATGCCATAGGGCCGCTGACCGACCCGGTGGCCTACGGCGGACGGGCCGAAGATGCATTCGATGTGGTGATCCCCGCCATTCCCGGTTACGGGTTCTCCGGCAAGCCCACCGGTACCGGTTGGAATCCGGACCGGGTGGCCAACGCCTGGGACGTCCTGATGAAGCGGCTGGGCTACAGCCACTATGTATCCCAGGGCGGCGACCACGGCTCGGTCATCTCCGATGCGCTGGCGCGGCAGGCACCGAAGGGCCTGCTTGGCATCCATCTCAACATGCCGGCCACGATCCCGGCCGAGCTGGTGGAGGGCATCAACGCCGGCCACCCGGCGCCGACATCACTGGGCGCCAGTGAGCGCGTGGCCTACGAGCAGCTGAGTACCTTCTTTGGTCGGAATGCCGCCTACGGCGCGATGATGGTGACCCGTCCGCAGACGGTCGGGTATGCACTGACCGACTCGCCGGCCGGCATGGCTGCATGGCTGTACGAAAAGATCGCCGCGTGGACGGACAGCAATGGCCGTCCGGAAGCGGTGCTGGGCCGCGATGCGATCCTCGACGACCTGACCCTGTACTGGGTGACCCGCACCGGTGCCTCCTCCTCGCGGTTCTACTGGGAAAACAACAACAACAATTTCAGCGCCGCTGCGCAGCAGACGGCCAGCATCCGCGTCCCGGTCGCGGTGACGGTGTTCCCCGGCGAGATCTACCGTGCGCCGGAAAGCTGGACGCGGCAGGCGTATCCCTCGTTGTACTACTTCCACCAAGCGGGCAAAGGCGGTCACTTCGCCGCGTGGGAACAGCCGCAGCTGTTTGCCGAAGAACTGCGCAGCGCATTCCGCCCGCTGCGCGATACCCAGCCGTAATCCCTGCACGGCCTTCCCCCTGGAGACGATGATGAAGACCATTACGACGTTCCCTGTAGAAACGGGCCGCCCGCGCGCTGGCGTGTTGGCGACTTCCCTGCTGGCCTGCCTGTTCCTGGGCGTGGCCGGTGGCGTGGCGGCCCGCCCCGCCACGGCGACTGCGGCGCCTGCGGCCTCGGCCAGTACGTTGGGCACGCTGAAGCATGTGCGCGCCGGTGTGCTCGACGTTGCCTATGCAGAGCTTGGGCCTGCCAAAGGGCCGGTCGTGATCCTGCTGCACGGCTGGCCTTACGACATCCACAGCTATGATGCGGTTGCGCCGCTTTTGGCCGCCAAGGGCTACCGCGTACTGGTCCCGTACGCGCGCGGTTACGGCGACACCCGCTTCCTGTCCATCGACACGCCGCGCAACGCCGAGCCTGCCGCGCTGGCGCAGGACGTGATCGATTTCATGGACGCGCTGGGTATCAGGCAAGCGGGTCTTGCTGGTTTCGACTGGGGCGCGCGTTCGGCCAACATCGTCGCCGCACTGTGGCCCGAGCGCGTGCGTTCGCTGGTGTCGGTAAGCGGCTACCTGATCAGCGGCCAGGCGGCGGGCAGCGTGCCGCTGCCACCCCAGGCCGAACTGCAGTGGTGGTACCAGTTCTACTTCGCCACCGACCGTGGCCGCGACGGCTATGACAGGAACCGGCACGACTTCGCGCGCCTGATCTGGCAGCTCGCCTCGCCGCAATGGAAGTTCGACGACGCCACGTTCGCACGCAGCGCCGCCGCGCTGGACAACCCCGACCAGGTCGCCATCGCCATCCACAACTACCGGTGGCGACTGGGACTGGCCGAGGGCGAAGCGAAGTACGCGCCGCTGGAGCAGCGCCTGGCCGCGTTGCCGAGCATCGGCGTCCCGACCATCACCATGGAAGGCGATGCCAACGGCGCACCGCACCCGACCGCCGAAAGCTATGCCAAGCGCTTCACCGGCAGATATGCGTATCGGCTGGTCAGCGGTGGCATCGGCCACAACCTGCCGCAGGAAAGTCCGCAGGCGTTCGCGCAGGCGGTGATCGATGTCGACCATCTGTAGGCCTGCGAGGACACCCCGATGAAGACCCTGCGTATCGCCCTGTTCGTGCTGGTCTGCGCGCTCGTGGCGTTCGGCACCGTGGTGATGGCGCGCGGCGCGCCGGCGGCGCGGCCCGCGTCGCCGATCTATGGCGTGACCCTGCCCGACAACTACCGGCGCTGGCAGCTGGTGGGTGTGGCGCAGGAGGCCGCGCCGTTGAACGAGCTGCGCGCCGTCCTTGGCAACGACGTGGCCGTGCGTGCCTATCGGGAAGGCAGGCTGCCTTTCCCCGATGGCGCGGTGCTGGTGAAACTGGCCTGGAAGGACGTGCCATCGAGCGAGTTCGCCCCGGCATCGGTGCCGGGCGCGGCCACGACCGTGCAGGTCATGGTGAAAGATTCGAAGAAGTACGCGGCGTCCGGCGGTTGGGGCTTTGGCCGTTTCATCGACGGCAAGCCGGCCGACCGGGCCCAGCAAGAGACCTGCCTGGGCTGTCATCAATCCCGGGTCAAGGAGCACGACCTGGTGTTCACCCGGTGGGCGCCATGACCCGCGCCGCCGTCCACTCCCCCCGAGGACTACGTCCATGAAATCCCGTACACATCGTCTGCCCTCCCTGCTCGGCACCTTCATGTTGCTGGCCGTGGCGCTGGCCACCCCCCTGTCTGGTTTCGCCGCACAGCCAACGCAAGCCAAACCCACGGTCGTGCTGGTGCATGGTGCCTTCGCCGACGGCTCCAGCTGGAACGGCGTCATCGAACGCCTCCACGCCGACGGCTACCGGGTGATCTCCGCACCCAACAATCTTCGCAGCATCCGCACCGACGCAGCGGAAGTGAGCAGCCTGCTGCGCAGCATCTCCGGGCCGGTGGTGCTGGTTGGCCACTCCTATGCCGGCTCGGTGATCAGCGCCGCTGCTGACGGCGTGTCCAACGTCAAGGCGCTGGTGTTCGTAGCTGCGTTTGCGCCGGCGGTCGGCGAGACGGCCGCACAGTTGTCGGCCAAATTCCCCGGCAGCAGCCTGGGCGCCACGCTGGCACCACCGGTTGCCCTGTCCGACGGCGGCAAGGATCTCTACATCCTGCAGGACAAGTTCCACGCGCAGTTCGCCGCCGACGTGCCCGCGAAGCAGGCACGCCTGATGGCGGCCAGCCAGCGCCCGATCACCGAAGCAGCCTTGAACGAGGCAAGCCCTGCCGCCGCGTGGAAGACCCTGCCAAGCTGGTTCGTTTACGGCGAAGCCGACCGCAATATTCCTGCAGCGGCCCAGGCATTCATGGCCAAACGCGCCCATGCCCGCGATACCGTGGTGATCAAAGGGGCCTCGCATGTGGTGATGGTGTCCCATCCGGACGCAGTGGCCGCACTGGTCGAGAAGGCGGCGCTGTCCCGGTGACGGTCCTGCCCGCATGAACAGCCGACTGCCGCTGGCGGACAACACCCCGAAGGAACCGGTTCTTGCCGGGTCGTTCGGGGTACGCGCCGTGGCGTTGCTGGCCGCCATCTCTGCACTGGATGGCTTCGCGGTGTTGTCGGTTGCGTTTGCAGCCCCCGGTTTCTCCCGTGCATTCGGTGCGAACGCAGCTGCGCAGGGCTGGACACTGGCGACCGGGCTGGTGGGAATGGGGCTGGGCTCGCTGCTGCTGGCACCACTGGCCGATCGGTACGGACGCAACTCGCTGGTGCAGGTGAACCTTGCGCTGATGCTGCTGGGCATGGCGGCCAGCGCTGCGGCGACGGGGTACGCCGGACTGATCGTGTCGCGACTGGTGACCGGGCTTGGCACCGGCGCCATGATCGCCGTGCTGGCACCGCTGGCGGCGGACCATGCCAGCCCGCGCCGCCGGGAGCTGGCAATCGGGTTGATGTCGATCGGCTACCCGGTGGGTGGCGTGCTGGGGGGTACCGTTTCCGCGCTGCTCCTCCAGGGGCCTGGCTGGCGGGCGATATTCGTGCTGGGCAGCCTTCTCGCTGCGGTGCTGTGGCCGCTGATCCGCACCTGCCTTTACGAGCCCGCCGGTTCAGCGGACGACCGCCGATGGGAACATCCGCGCAGGCCCGTGCCGATGCAGGCCGACACGCTGCCGCAGGCGGCGAAGGTCACCGCGATCAACGTCCTGTTCGTCACCAGCGGCTACTTCTTCCTCAACTGGGTGCCGTTGATGGTGGTCGGGGCCGGGCATTCGCCCGCGCAGGCCACCAGCGTGTCGGTGGTGGCCAACCTGAGCGGCGTGGCGGGCGGCGTGCTGCTGGGATGGCTGGCACCGCGGTTCGGTCTGCAACGTCTGGGGGCCTTGGCCCTGGTCGTTTCGGGTTGCGGCACGGCGTTGTTGGGCAGCGTGCTGGACGACCTCGGCACGGCGCTGCTGGTCGCGGCCGTCACCGGCTTCTTCGTGTTCGGCGGTTTCGTCGGCATGTTCGCCCTGATCGCCGCGAGCTTCCCGCCGCAGGTGCGCACTACCGGTGCCGGGTGGGTGATCGGCATCGGACGGGGAGGCAGCGTGCTGGCGACGCTGGGGGCCGGGATGCTGTTCGACGCTGGCATGGACCGCGCGGACGTATCGGTCTGGCTGGGCAGCTGCGCGGTGGTTGCAGGCGTGGCTCTGGCAATTCTCAGGTGGCGCCCGTCCACGTAAACGCCTTGCCCGCGCAGCCGGCAGGTTCAATCGACAGGTGCATGAGGAAGAGCGACGGTGAAACAGCTGCCGCGTCCGCTGCCCTCGCTGCACGCCCCCACGCTGCCGCCATGCCGATCGACGATGCGCTTGACCACGGACAGGCCGATTCCGAGACCCAGTTTGGAACCCGACAAACGTGGCAACGTGACGCTGTCGAACAGCGTCGCCAGGCGGTGGGGTTCGATGCCCACGCCTTCATCGGCTACCTCCACCAGCACCTGCGTGTCCTGCAACCGGGCGGTCACGCGGATCTGGCCGGGCGACGGTGTGTAGCGCATGGCATTGGCGACCAGGTTCACGAACACCTGCTGCATGCGCATCGGGTCGACGCGCAGCATGATGTCGCATTCGGGCATCTGCACCGCGACGTTGCGTTCCGGCCGGCCCATCTGCCGCGCGGCGATCGATATCGCTTGTCGCAGCTGCTCGCCCAGCCAGCATGGCGCGCGCTCCAGATGGAATCCCTCGGCATTGACCTGGCTGTGCTGCAGGAGGTCCTCCACCATGCGGGCGGCCAAGGCGACGTTGCTGGCGATGGCGCCCAGCAGCAGGCCGCAGCGCTGGTCCTGCGCTACATGCGATTCAAGCACGCTGACGGCCAGCCCGATGGCCGACAGTGGGTTGCGCAGCTCGTGCGCCAGCTCGGCCAATGCCAGGTCGCGCGGCTGCGCCGGGAGGTTCAGTGGGCGGTTCATGTCCGGCCTCAACGCAGGTCGTCGGGAGTGTCGTAGGTGAACGGATCGCTCGGGGCGGGCGCGCTCGGCAGTGCCTGGCGTGGCAGCGGGTCGCGGCGGTTGGCGACTTCGAGCAGGATGCCCGCCAGCACCACCGCACCCTGCCGCATGTCATCGGCCTTCAGGTGGTCGTAGGTATCGATGCTGGAATGGTGCACGCGGGTGTCGTAGTCCAGCGGGTCCTGGACGAACTGGAACGCAGGCAGGCCGACCGCCGCGAACAGTTCGTGATCGGTGCTGTCGACATCGCCGGCGACCACCCGTTCCACGCCCAGCGCGCGGAACGGCGCGATCAACTGCTCGAGTGCTGGAACCGCGGACAGGTTGCCCTGCGCATGGATCCCGCGGATCCGGCCGGAGCCGTTGTCCAGGTTGAAGTACGCGGCAAGCCTGGCGTAGTCCGCGAGCGGCGCCACCGGGAAGCGGCGGCTGATCGCGTAGTAATCCTCCAGGCCCGTGGTGCCCGGCGCGGCGGGAGGGCGAGATGCCAGGTGGGTGGCGACATACGCCTTCGATCCCAGCAGGCCTTGTTCTTCGCCGGACCACAGCGCAAACCGGATCGTGCGGCGTGGACGGATTCCGATCACAGCGAGCATGCGCGCCGCCTCCATCACCATCGCACAGCCGGCGGCATTGTCTGCGGCGCCGTCGGCCGCGGCCCAGCTGTCCAGGTGCGCACCCGCCAGTACATAGCCGGCGCTCCGATCGGTGCCGGGTATCTCGGCGATGATGTTGTACGCGGTAGCGTCCTCGTCGAGGAAGCGGGTCTGGCTGTCGATTTCAAGCACCACCTCGCCATTCTTCGCCAGTCGTGCCAGGCGACGATAGTCTTCAGCCACCAGCTCCACCGCCGGCAATGGTCCGCCGTGCTGGTAGTGAGTACCTTCCCCGTGCAGCAGTCCGCCGTCGCTGTAGGACTGCTGCACGCGGGCTACCGCGCCTTCGGCCCTCAGGAACTGGTCGATCCGTTGCTGCAGGCGTGCGTGCTTCAGCCAAGGGGGTGGCACCGATGGCGCGTGCAGCGGCGGGTCGTAGTGATCCATCGCAGCGATCTGGGCGCTGCTGAAGCGCTGGAACGGGGCCTGGTCCGGTTCCGATCCGGTGCCGGGCAGGTCTGCCAGCACCGTCTTCCCGCGAAGTTTCCCGCGCCAGGCGGCGAAGTCCGCTGTGCTCCGGATCGGCGCGACCACGATGGGCGCGCGCACCGGCCCGGGCGTCGAGGGTGACCAGGCAACCGGCACGGCATGCAGAGCCAGCACACGCGGCGCAAGCATGCGTACCGCCACGTGTTCCATCTCCCAGCCGCGCCCGAACGCGAAGCCTTCGCGGTGCACGTTGTGCAGGCCCCACTGGCGATACTGCTTCAGGGTCCAGTCCTCGGCACGGTGCATGCCAGTCGAGCCGGTCAGGCGCGATCCGATCTCATCGCTCAGCCATTCGGCAGTGTTCATCACCTGCGAATGATTGAAGCCCTGGTCGCGCAACCGGGTCTGTGCGTCGGGTGCTTCCGGCGCGGCGGACGCCGGGGCCTGCAGGGGCAGGGCGGCAAGGAGTGCTGTAGCCAGGCAGTGCAGTGCCGTGCGCATGCGGAGTTCCTGCAAAGGGGGGCAGGGACGCAGAGGCACGCCCGTGGACCGCCAGCATGCCCACGCTCCATCGCGCGGTGCAGCTATACGTTGGTATCTCCGTCGCCACGCTAACGTCGGCTAACACAGCATAGCGGGCGTAGCCGTCGACGCCGGCGCATGCTGTCGGCTCCTTCCCCCGGAGATGCCGCATGCCTACGCACACACCCGCACTGGTCGACAGTGCGGAACCGCTCACCTGGCTCGTCACCGGTGCGTCCAGCGGCATTGGCCACGCGCTTGCCGAGCACGCGCTCACGCACGGGCACCGGGTGGTGCTGGCGGCGCGCAGTACCCGTGCCATGGATGCATTGGCGGCGCGCTTCCCGGAGTCGGCGCGCGTGGTGGTACTGGACGTCACCAGCAGCGCCCAGCGCAGCGCGGCCGTGCAGCACACACTCAGCCAGTTTGGTCCCATCGATGTCCTGGTCAACAATGCCGCCGTCGATTTCATCGGCGCCATCGAGGAGCAGCGCGAACCGGACTACCGCGCGCAGTTCGAGGTCAATCTGTTCGGCGCGGTCGACATGATGCGCCTGGTACTGCCGGGCATGAGGGCGCGACGCGCCGGAACGCTGGTCAACATCTCGTCCATGGACGGCATCGCCAGCCTGCCGGCCAATGGGTTCTACTCGGCCAGCAAGTTCGCACTGGAGGGGGTGACCGAAGCGTTGCAGCAGGAGCTGGCGCCGTTGGGCATCCGCGCGTTCTCGGTACAGCCAGGCTCGGTGAGGACCGGCATTGAAGCGCGCACGCACGCGTCCGGCAACGCGATCTCGGACTACGCTGCGACCTCGGGTAGGTTCCGCGAACAGGTGGCGGCCGTGACCCCCGACATGTTTCCTGGCGACCCGGCCCGTGTGGCTGCAGCCATCCATGACGAGATCGTGGCACCGACCGGACGCCGTTGGCTGGTGCTGGGCAGCGATGCGCTGCGACGCATCGTCGCCAAAGTGGCGGCACTGCAACGGGACCTGGATGCCGCCGCGCTCACCGCGGCACGCACCGACTTTCCCGACGCCGGCACTGCCGTGCTCTGATTCCATCCCCTCAGGAGATATCCCATGACACAACGTTGGCTCATCACCGGCGCGTCGCGCGGCATCGGCCGGGCACTGGCCGAGGCTGTACTGGCAGCCGGTCACCGGCTGGTTGCCACCGCACGCGATCCGGCACGGCTGAACGATCTGGTGCGGCAACACGGTGATGCGGTGCGCACTTTCGCCCTGGACGTGACCGATCCCGCACAGGCGGCCGCGGCCGTCGCCTTTGGCGATGCCTTCGGCGGGCTGGACGTACTGGTGAACAACGCCGGCTACGGCGATGTGAACTCCGTGGAAGACGCAAGCCTTGAAGAGTTCCGCCAGCAGATCGAAACCAATCTGTTCGGCACCATCATCATGACCAAGGCAGTCATCCCGCTGATGCGGGGGCAGGGCAGCGGCCACATCATCCAGTTCTCGTCGGTGGGCGGACGCATCGGTGCACCCGGCCGTGCGGCATACTCGGCCGCGAAATGGGGAATCGAGGCTTTTCCGAGTCATTGGCCAGAGAGATGGCGCTGATCGGCGTGCATGTCACGATAGTGGAGCCCGGTGGATTCCGTACCGACTTCGCAGGCTCGTCCACCACCCTGCACGAGGGTCGCAGAGAGTACGACGCGGTGGTCGGCGCCACCGCACGTGCGCAGCGCGACTACGACGGCCGCCAGCCCGGTGTCCCCGCGCGGGCCGGCGCCGCCCTCGTTCAGCTGGCTTCGCTGCAACGTCCACCGCTGCGCTTGCCGCTGGGCAGCGACGCGTTGGAGATCATTTCCGGTGCGGACCGCTCCAGGCTTCTGGAACTGGAGCAGTGGCGCGGGCTCAGCGTCTCGACGGATTTCTCGCCAGCAGGGTGACGACGCCGTCGTGTCGCGAACGGGTGCCTTGGCACCGGGCATCGAGCGCCAGTGTTGCGTGCTTCCATTCGATGATTCCTGAATAATGGAAACACCGTTTTTCACACAGGAAGGCACATGAAGCCCGTCATCTACCACAACCCCGGATGCGGCACCTCGCGCAACACGCTGGCGTTGATGCGTCATGCGGGCATGGAGCCGACGGTGATCGAGTACCTTGTCGATCCGCCCAGCCGTGCGCGACTGGTCGAACTGATCGATGCCGCGGGAATGGACGTGCGCGGCGCTATTCGCAAGAAGGAGCCGCGCTATCGCGAACTGGGTCTTGACGATGCCTCGCTCGGCGACGATGCGCTGCTGGATGCGTTGCTGGCCAACCCCCTCCTGATCGAGCGGCCCTGGGTGCAGACCGATCTGGGCACGCGGCTGTGTCGGCCGTCGGAGGTCGTGCTGGAGATCCTTCCCGCAGTCACCGCGCCGTTTGCAAAGGAAGACGGCGAGGTGGTGATCGACCAGGACGGCCGGCGGGTTTCCTGAGCGCGCCCGCCTTGCGGCGGGCACGCTGTCGATCACCGGTGCTTACTTCGCGCCCAGTCGCTGCAGCAGCACGGCGGCCGTTTCTGCTGACGACGCGGGGTTCTGCCCGGTGACCAGCAGGCCATCAGTGACCACATACGAGCCCCAGTCCGGCCCCTTCGAGTAGTCGCCGCCAAGCGCCTTGAGCGTGTCTTCCACCAGGAACGGCACCACCTCGGTCAGGCCGACGCCGGCTTCTTCGCTGTTGGTGAAACCCGTCACCCGCTTGCCCCGCACCAGCGGCTCGCCCGTGGCCGCCTTGACGTGGCGGAGCACCCCCGGGGCATGGCAGACCAGCGCGACCGGCTTGTTGGCGGCGATGAAGGATTCGATCAACGCGATGGAACCGGGGTCTTCGGCCAGGTCCCAGAGCGGCCCGTGGCCCCCGGGATAGAACACGGTGTCGAAGTCGGCCTGCGCGACGCTGTCCAGGGGCACGGTAGCGGCCAGCTGCGCAGTGGCCGCCGCATCGGCCTGGAAGCGACGGGTGAGTTCGGTCTGGAACTCCGGCGCGTTGCTCTTCGGATCCAGCGGCGGCTGTCCGCCCTTGGGCGAGGCCAGGGTGATGGTGGCGCCGGCGTCCTGGAACGCGTAATAGGGCGCGGCCAGTTCTTCAAGCCAGAATCCTGTTTTGCGGCCGGTGTTGCCCAGCTCGTCGTGGGAAGTAAGAACAATCAATACGTTCATGGGGCGCGGATCCTCGTTGGTGGAAGAAGCTATACAGTAGACCGGTCGTCTAGAAACCCGGCGTGAAAAAACGCCCGGTGGGCGTCGTCGACCCGTTGCCCGGTTCAGGCGGCGGGATGGAGCATCTGTCGTGTTGCCTGGACGGCGTTGTCGAAGGGCTGGCGGCTGCGCACGATCTTGACCATCAGGCTGGCCCCCAGCCACAGCTCGTACAGACTCTGTGCCACGGCGTCCGGGGTGCCAGAGAACGCCAGTGAGCCCTCCGCCGCACCCGCTTCCAACACCTTCGCCAGCCGCGCGATGATGCCGGCGGTGCCCCGCTGCAACACGGCACGCATGCCTTGGGACAGGTCCGCGACTTCGGCGCCCAGCTTCACCGCCAGGCACTTGCCCTGGCAGTCATCGAACGACTGGTTTTCCATCCAGTCATTGAAGTAGGCGTCCAGTTGCTGTGCGCGGTTGATCCCCGCGTTGGCGAAGATGCGGTCCATATCGGCCAGGTATGCCGCGAAGTAGTCCTCCAGCAGCGCCTCACCGAACGCTTCCTTGGAGCTGAAGTAGTGGTAGAACGAGCCTTTCGGCACGCCTGCAGCACTCAACACTTCATTCAACCCGACCCCCGAGAATCCTTTGCCGCCCATGATGCGCCGGCCGCTGGACAGGATCCTGTCGCGGACATCACGGGCTTCCGGGGGAGGCAGTGGGCTCATGCAGCGCACTCTACACCCAGATTAGACCAGTCGTCTAGTGGCTGACTGCCCGCGCCCTAGCTGGCCTTGCGCCCTTCGCCGAGGGCGCGTTCCACATGCGCCAGCAGGTTGTCGATCTCGAACGGCTTGCCCACGAACGGGACCGTCCTGTGCGCGGCAGGTACGGCCTGGAGGTACACGGCGGACGCGAACAGAAATGGGGTTCCCAGGCGCGCCAGGCGGTCTGCGACGGGAAACACGGCGCCGTCGCGAAGCTCGACATCCAGTATCGCCGCGTCAAACGGCTGGTCTGCAATGGCAAACAAGGCATCGGTGACCGAATAGGCCGGAACCACGGTGTAACCAGCGCCGCTCAGGACTTCAATGAAAAGCCTCGACAGCTCGATTTCATCCTCCACCACCAGGATGACCTTGTTTGTACGGGATGACGCCAACCTGCCCATGAATCACGCGCGAACCGAAGATGGGCCCATGGTCTGCCTGCCAGTGTCAACGCGGCGGAAAGCCCCGTAGTCGCCATCTTCATCGCCGACGGTCGCCAGCTGCGGGCAATGCGGTTGAAACCGCAGTAGAAGTACGGTGTTGGCTGCTGCAGTCGATTGCTAGGCTCCAGCTTTCCGCGCTGGAGACCTGCCATGAGCCGCCACGTCCTGCGTAATCCCCGTGGCGTCCTGCCGCTGACCGCACTGGTGATCGCGCTGGCCTGTGCCGGCTGCCGCCGGGACCCCGAGCCCACCCCGGCCGGTGCGGCCGCCGGCGCCGCACCGGCAGCCGCGCCTGCCGCCCCGGCGGCGGCGCCCCCGGCGGTGGCGGCTACCGAACCCGACCGCGCTGCCGCGCCGGGAAGCGTGCCGGTGACCGCAGACAACTTCGTGCGCGCCGAATCCGATCGCTACCTCGGCGCACTCGTGAAAGAACAAGGCCTGGGCAAGCTGTTCCACCATCGCGAACCGGCGTCGATCGACAACCAGACCGTGGTTCGATTGAATCGCGACACCTTGTACTCCAGTGCGGTGTTCGACCTCGATGCCGGCCCGGTCACCATCACCCTCCCCGATGCCGGGGACCGCTTCATGTCCATGCAGGTCATCGACGAGGACCAGTACACCACCCAGGTGAACTACACGCCCGGCGCCTACACGCTCAGTCGTGGCAAGGACGGTACCCGCTACGTGGTGGTCGCCCTTCGAACGCTGGTGGATCCTTCCAACCCGGAGGATGTGGCCAGGGTTCACGCGTTGCAGGACGCGATCAGGGTCCAGCAGGCCGCGCCGGGCAGCTTCGAGGTACCCAAGTGGGACACGGTGAGCCAGGACAAGGTGCGCGCTGCGCTGCTGACCCTGGCATCCACCCTGCCCGATACGCGGCACATGTTCGGCACGCGCGACACGGTCGACCCGGTGCGCCGCGTGATCGGGGCCGCATCGGCGTGGGGCGGAAATCCCGACAAGGATGCGATGTACCTCAACGTTGTTCCCGCAAGGAACGACGGCAGCACCGTGTACCGGCTGCACGTGGCCGACGTGCCCGTGGATGGATTCTGGTCGGTGAGCCTGTACAACGCGCAGGGCTACTACGAAAAGAATCCGCAGAATGCCTATACGTTGAACAACCTCACCGCGAAGAAGGGCGCCGACGGATCGATCGACATCCAGTTCGGAGGATGCGACGGCCAGGTGCCCAACTGCCTGCCAACCATGCCGGGCTGGAATTACATGGTGCGGCTGTACCGGCCGCGGGCAGAACTCCTGGACGGGCGCTGGACATTCCCAGAGGCCGTGCCGGTGCAGTGAGCGCGGAACACGGCGCCTTGACCGCGCGACATCCACGCGCGGTCTGCGATGCTATGGGGCATGAACCCGACGCCTCCGCCCGACAACGATAGTGCACCTGCCACCCATGCAAGCCCGCGTTCGCCGGCATTCGCCCTGCGCCGGTGGCTGGCTTGGCTGCTGCTTCCACTGCTGCTGGGAATTGCGGCGCTGGCCCTGTGGAACGGCGAATGGCTGAAGGCGCCGCGCGCGATGTGGGAACTGTCGCGCATGCCAGCGCCGTCGTCGCTGCCCGTGCCGGTGGAAGGCGTAGCGGCGCGGCGGATTGCCGACACCTTCGGTGCGCCGCGCGGCCGCGACCGCACCCACGCCGGCGTGGATATCTTCGCCAAGCGCGGCACGCCGGTCCGCAGCGTCGGACCGGGGGTGGTCGTCGCGGTGCGCGACAGCGGGCTGGGCGGGCGCCAGGTCTGGGTGGTGGGTCCGGCGCGCGAACGCTACTACTACGCGCACCTGGACGACTGGCGCGAGGGTCTGAGCGAAGGCGAAGTGGTCAGCGAAGGCTCGGTGCTGGGCTATGTAGGCGACAGCGGCAATGCCGCCGGCACGCCACCGCACCTGCACTGGGGCATCTACGGCGCCGAGGGCGCTTACGATCCGCTGCCGCTGCTGAAGGCGCACCGCACGACCAACGGTCGTGCGCTACCCCGGTAGGTAACGACCGTTGGTCGTTACGCCTTCGACCGCCGGCCGGACACATGCGCATGCCCGCGCACGTGCCAGCGCCACGGAAACGCCACGGCGCGGCTGATGCCGATGCGGGGCCCGGCCACCGGATCGTCCGGTGGCGGCATGCCGTCGGACACGATGCGGATGCCGCGATCATTCTTCACCAGGTCGGCGCCATCCAGCGCTTTGGTGATGCCCATTGCCTGCGAGAGTCGCCCCGGCCCGCTGGCCAGCTCGCGATCGCGCCGGATGGCCGGGCGTGCTTCGCGGATCAGCGCCACGCCATGGACCGGCTCCAGCGCCCTCAACAGCACGCCCCAGCCCTGGCCGATCTCACCGCACACGGCATTGCTGCCCCAGTGCATGCCGTAGGTGAAGTACACATAGAGGTGGCCACACTCGCCAAACATGCTGGCGGTGCGTGCGGTCATGCCACGAAACGAGTGCGCCGCCGGGTCCTGGTCGCCGGCGTAGGCTTCCACTTCCACGATCCGGCCGGCGCGCCCATCGTCGCGGACCAGCAGCTTGTTCAGCAGCTCCGGTGCCACCTCGACCGGATGGCGACGGTAAAACGCGCGCGGCACGGTACGCCAGCGCGAAGGCGGCAGCGGCGTGTGCGGGACGGCGGGGACGGACATGGCAGATTCCGGTGGGACTACCCGCACCATGCACCGACGGTCGTCATCGTGGCATCAAGCCGCGCGGCGCTGTCGCTCAGCGCAGCGACAACGGCTGCCGGGCCACGATCCGCACCAGTTTGTGGGGGTTGCGCTGGACCAGGATCTGGGTAATGCGCTCGCCATCGGTGTCGAAGGACATCGCCGACTCCAGGTGGTCGCCGAAGTAGCGCAGCAGCCCCATGCGGCCGTTGAAGAACGCCGGCACCATGCGCAGCTCGGCGCGGCGGCGCAGCGTGGGCGCGAACAGCAGCTGGGCGATGCGCGCACCGCCGAGCATCGGTTTGGGGAAACTGCTGACGATGCCGCCCCCGTCGCCGATCAGCTGCGCCGAACTGTCCATCAGCGCCACCATCGATTTCAGGTCGGCCTTGTCCAGTGCGTCGGCAAACGCCTGCAGCAGCTGCTGGTGGGTCCGGTGCGGCACGACCTGCAGCGGGCGCTCCTCGCGCAGACGGGCGCGGGCGCGGTGCACGATCTGGCGGCAGGCGGCCTCGCTCTTGTCGAGGATGCGGGCGATTTCCGGGTAGTCACGGTCGAACACATCGTGCAGCAGGAAGGCGGCGCGGGCCTCCGGCGCCAGCCGTTCCAGCACCGCCAGGAACGCCAACGACAGATCGCTGGCGGCTTCATGCAGGCGTTCGGGCGTGTCCGCATCCTCGGTCGGCACCGGCTCGGGCAGCCAGATGCCCACGTAGTGTTCGCGGCTGCGACGCGCCATGCGCAGTTCGTCGATGGCGATGCGGGTGGTGGTGGCCACCAGCCACGCCTCGGCATTCACGATCGCACTGCGGTCGGTGCCGTGCCAGCGCAGCCAGACTTCCTGCGCCACGTCTTCGGCTTCGGCCATCGAACCCAGCATGCGGTAGGCCACGCCCAGCACGCGCGGGCGCAACGGGGTGAACAGGTCGGGGAGTGTTTCCATCGCGGCATTCAACACGAGCGAACGCCGCAGGAACAGTGCCGGGAGAGCAGCACCGTGCCTGCGGCGTCCGACGCCCAACTCAATGCGGGGGCAGCACGGCAGGCTTGTCGGCGTCCTTGATCAGGAACACCACGAACCGCGCCGGTTCGGTGCTGCTGGCGTTGCGACCGACGGTGTGGAGGTCGGCTGGGCCCTCATGGAAGGCCTCGCCGGGACCCAGGGTGACCTCGCGGCCGCCGGCCACGCCCATCACGATGTGGCCCTGCAGCACGTACACGAACCCATGCGCGTCGTGCCGGTGCACCGGGTCGGCCCCGCCGGGCGGGTACTCCACGGTCAGGATCAGGGCTTCCTTGCCCGGATACTCGGGCAGGGGCGTGGTCATCACCGCAGTCACCACCGGCTCGGGGGCGGCGGGCGGGGAGGGTGCCGCCAGGGCGGCAGCGCTGGTCGCAGCCAGCAGCAGGGAGCAGATCAGGGTGCGCATGGGCGTCTCCTTCAGTCGAGGCCAGCCTTGTCCAGGCCCCAGGCCTTGTCGCGCGAGCCCGGCTCGCTGCGGAAGGCGATGTTGATGCGGTTCCAGGCATTGATGCCCATCACCGCGTGGGTCAGGTCGAGTACTTCCTGTTCGGAAAGCTGGCCGCGCACGCGCTCGTACAGCTCATCGGAAACCCCCTGCGCCGGCAGCTGGGTCAGTACTTCGGTCCACGCCAGCGCCGCCCGCTCGCGCGGACTGAACAGGGTGGACTCGCGCCACACCGCAACGTGGTGCAGCCGAAGCGGGCGTTCGCCGTGGATCGTGGCCTGCTTGATGTGCATGTCCACGCAGAAGCCGCAGCCATTGAGCTGCGAAGCACGGATCGCGATCAGGTCCTGGATCGGTTCTTCGATCGTGGTGGCGTGCGCGGCCATGCTGTAGTCCAGCAGCTTCTTGAACAGCGCGGGGGCCTGCTTCTGGTAGTCGAGACGTTCGGTCATGGGAGTACTCCTGGGGAGAGGGGAACGGATTCGAGGCTGCAGGCTAGGCCCGCAGCCGTCATGCCGGTAGCCGGCGCAGCGGACGCACGGTGTTGAGCGCAATGCACCAATCCAGCCAGGGCGGGGCTGTCACAGCGCACCGAGCTGGTCCGTCTGACTGGCATGAGCGACCCGACTCCCCCCGATGCGGATGCCGCCCGTGCCTGCCTGCGCGCCCCTGCGCGCCCTCCTGGAGTGCCACCCGCATGTCCCTGACCGAACCGGGCACCGTAGACGAAGGTGCCGACCCCCTGACCACCGGCTTTTCCGCCAGTTACGCCGGGGTGATGGCCTTCATCGCGGTCGCCCATGAAGGCAGCTTCTCGCGCGCGGCCGACCGTCTCGGCATCGGCCGCTCGGCGGTGAGTCGCAGCGTGCAGAAACTGGAGGGCCAGCTTGGCGTGCGCCTGTTCCTGCGCACCACGCGGTCGACCTCGCTCACCCGCGAAGGCGAATTGTTCCATGACGGCTGCCGCCCCGGCGTGGACCGGATCCTGCAGGCGCTGGAGGAGATGCGCGACCTGCGCGACGGGCCGCCGCGCGGACACCTGCGGGTAAGCGCGAACCCGGGGTTTGGCCGCAAGGTGATCGCACCATTGCTGTCGCAGTTCCGTGCGCTGTTCCCGGAGGTCACCCTGGAGCTGCAACTGGAAGAGCGCGCGCTGGACCTGGCCGCCGACCGCATCGACGTCGCCTTCCGCGATGGCGTGCTGGAAGACAGCGAGGTGATTGCCAAGCACCTGATCCCGATGCAGCTGCTGGTCTGTGCGGCACCGGCCTACGTGCAGCAGCACGGCATCCCCGGCAGCGTCGCCGAGCTGGCCGCGCATACCTGCATCAGCCAGCGGCAGTCCAACGGCCGCCTGCAGCCGTGGGAGTTCCGCGTGGACGGCCAGCCGTTGCGCGTGGAACCGGCGTCGGCGCTGGTGTTCAACGATGCCGACCTTGCGTTGCAGGCGGTGCTGCAGGGCCAGGGCGTGGCGCAGCTGCCGAACTACCAGGTACGCGCGGCGCTGGACGCGGGCCTGGCGGTGAGCTGCCTGGACCGTTATGCCGCTGATGATCGCGGCCATTACCTGTGCTATCTGAGCCGCCGCCAACTGCCCAAGCGCATCCGGGCCTTCATCGACTTCATCACCGCCGAGGTGCGCGCGCTGGACCTGGACGTGGTGACCCACTGGGAGTCGGTGCAGCAGGGTACTGCCCCGGCACGCGACATCGATGCCGGTGCATGGCGATGAACGGCGATTGGTGCCCGGCAGGCAACAGCGCGCGTCCGTGCGCGGACCTACTGCGGCAGGCGCGGCCTGCCTAGCATCCTTCCATGCCCTGGCCATGGCCGGGCGTCCCTTTCCAGCAGTGGAGCATCCCCATGAAGTTCCTGGTCATCGGCGGCACCGGCCGCATCGGCAGCAAAGTGGTCGAGCGCCTGCGCGCGGCAGGGCATGAGATCGTCATCGCCGCGCCGTCCACCGGCATCGACATCATCAGTGGCGAGGGCCTGGACGCGGCCATGGCCGGCACCCAGGTGGTGATCGACCTGGCCAACGCGCCGTCGTTCGAGGACACGGCCGTGCTGGCGTTCTTCCAGACCGCCGGCCGCAACATCCTCGCCGCCGAAGCGAAGGCCGGCGTGCAGCACCACGTGGCGCTGTCGGTGGTGGGTACCGACAAGCTCGCCGCCAGCGGCTACTTCCGCGGCAAGATCGCGCAGGAGGCACTGATCCGAGAGTCCGGCATCGCCTACACCATCATCCACTCCACCCAGTTCTTCGAGTTCCTGCCGGGCATCATCCAGTCCGCCGGCGACGCGCTGCGGCTGCCCACGGCGCTGGTGCAGCCGATCGCCGCCGACGATGTCGCCGACGCAGTCGCGCGCGTGGCGCAGCAGCCGGCGGTGAACGGCGTGGTGGACATCGCCGGCCCCGAGCGCGCACCGATGGACGAGCTGGCGCAGCGCTTCCTGGACCGCACACGCGACCCGCGCCGCGTGGTCGGCGATGCACAGGCGCCGTATTTCGGTGCGCAGCTGCAGCCCGACACGTTGGTGCCGGCAGGCGGCGCGTGGCTGGGTCGGCAGGGCTTCGACGCCTGGCTGCAGCAGTCCGGGTTCGTCCAGGCGCACTGACCTTCCGTATCGCGTGGAGCTGCCATGTCCGACCTGAAGCCGCCATCGCCGGCCGTTCTCGACAAGTACCGGGGCGATGAGGTGCGTCCGCTCTACACCGGGCGGGTGCGGGTGAGGGGCGGCGAAACCGGGCACGGGCGTGCGTCGGGCGTGGTGACGTCCGACGATGGCGCGCTGCAGCTGGATCTTCGCCTGCCCCCGTCGCTGGGCGGGCCCGGTGGCGGCAGCAACCCCGAGCAGCTGCTGGCGGCCGGTTACGCGGCCTGCTTCCACGGCGCGATGAACCTGCTCGCCAGCCGCGCCGGGCTCGCCCTGGTGGATGCCTGCATCGAGGTGTCGGTGACGTTCTCGCGCGATCCGATCGACGGGCTGTACCTGCTGTCGGCGGAAGTGGAGGCCTACCTGCCGGGCCTGGAAAGCGGCGTCGCCGCCGAGCTGGTGCGCAATACAGAGCGCGTATGCCCGTACGCAAAGATGTTCCGCAACGGCATCACCCACGTGGTGAGCGTGGTGCCGACCGACGCGCCGTGAACGGCGCTCCCCTTTGCTGGAGAAAACGATCATGCACGCCGGCCGCTCCTACACCTTCACCGAATTCCTGTTGTGGACGCGCCACCCGCTGTACGCGCTGGTCCTGCTCGATGTGACCCTGGTGGCGCTGTACCAGCTGGGCGGTCTGCACTGGCTGGCGGTGCCGTGGAACGTGATCTTCATGCTTGGCACCAGCGTGGCGCTGATCGCCGGGTTCAAGAACACCCAGACCTACAACCGGTTGTGGGAAGCGCAGCAGGTCTGGGCATCGATCACGGCCGCCAGCCGGGCGTGGGGCACGCTGTGCCGCGACCATGTCGGCCATCCCGGGCACACCCGTCGGCTGGTGTACCGGCACCTGGGCTGGCTGACCGCGTTGCGCTACCAGATGCGCGAGAGCCGGCCCTGGGAGACGCAGCAGCAGCTGCCGAACGTGGAGTACCGGAAGCATTACCAGGTGCCGGAGAAGACGCGTACGCTGGATGTCGAGCTGATCAAGTACGTCAGCCCCGAGGAACGCTCGCGCATCCTGGGGGTGTCCAGCAAGGCCACCGAAGTGCTGTCGCTGCAGGGCCAGGCACTGCGCGGACTGCTGGACGACGGCCTGGTTCCGCCGGCCAGCTTTGCCGAACTGCAGCGCGCGCTGCGCGACCTGCACGAGCAGCAGGCCCGCAGCGAACGGCTCAAGGACTATCCCTACCCGCGCCAGTACGCGGTGATCAACGTGATCTTCGTGCGCATCCTGTGCCTGCTGCTGCCGCTGGGCATGATCGACCTTCTGGCACCGATGAACGACACCGTGGGCGGCGCCTTGGCCGGGCACATGGTGTGGTTGGCCATTCCGCTCAGTGTGCTGGTGTCGTGGATGTACGCCGCGCTGGACCAGGTCGGCGAGAGCAGCGCCAATCCGTTCGAGGGCGGCGCCAACGACATCCCGATCTCGCAGCTGTGCGGCACCATCGAACGCGACCTGCGCCAGCTGCTGGGCGAACGCGATGTTCCCGAGCAGCAGGAACCAGCCAGTCCCATCGTGCTGTAACCCCAAGGAACAGGCATATGAAGATCGTCGTCATTGGCGGGCACGGGCTGATCGGCAGCCGGGTAGTGGAGGTGCTCGCAGCGCAGGGCCACGACGCGATCGCTGCGTCGCGGCGCAGCGGCGTGGACGTGCTGACCGGGCAGGGCCTGGCAGTGGTGCTGGCGGGCGCCCACGTGGTGGTGGACGCTTCCAATGCGCCCCGCTTCGAAGACCCCGTGGTGGGCGATTTCTTCCAGCGCGCCACCACCCGGCTGCTGGCTGCCTGCGAACGCGAAGGGGTGCAGCACCTGGTGGCGCTGTCCATCGTGGGCACGCCTTACCTGCAGGAAAGCCCCTACTTCCGCGCCAAGGCGGTGCAGGAAGGCTTGATCCGGCAGTCGGGGCTTCGCTCCACGCTGGTCCGTGCGACACAGTGCCATGAGTTCATGGCCCAGCTGGTGGCGCCGCAGGTCGTGCGCCAGGCGCTGCACCTGTCGCCGGCCAAGGTGCAGCCGGTGGCCGCCGACGACCTGGCGTCCCTGGTCGCGCAGGTGGCCACCGCGGCACCGGGTCGGCGCATGGTGGAAATCGCCGGCCCCGAATGCCACCGCCTGTTCGAGCTGGTGGAGTGGGTGATGTACTTCAACCAGGACGATCGCCCGGTCGTGGCCGATCCTGATGCCCGCTATTACGGTGCGCTGCTCAAGGACACCACGCTGACGCCGGAGCCGGGCGCGCTGCTGGGTTCCACCCGCTTCGCCGACTGGCTGGCCGCGCATGTGCGCGGGCTCCTGCCCGCGGTGAATCTGCCGCCCCCCTGAGCCGGTAGCGCCGGCCGTTGGCAGTCGCGACGCCGTCTTCCGGTCGCCGTGGGTATGCTCGGCGGATGAGCCGCAGAAAAAACACCCTTTCCACCACTGCCGCGCCGGGTGCGTTTGTCCGCGTCCGCGGCGCCCGCGAGCACAACCTCAGGAACGTCGACGTGGACATCCCGCGCGATGCGCTGGTGGTGTTCTGCGGCATTTCCGGTTCAGGGAAATCGTCGCTTGCCTTCGGCACCTTGTACGCAGAAGCGCAGCGCCGCTACCTGGAGTCCCTGTCGCCGTATGCGCGCCGCCTGATCGACCAGGTCGGCGTGCCGGACGTGGATGCCATCGAAGGCCTGCCGCCGGCGGTGGCCCTGCAGCAGCAGCGCGGCACTGCCAGCGTGCGGTCCAGCGTGGGCAGCGTGACCACGCTGTCCAGCCTGCTGCGCATGCTGTACTCGCGTGCCGGCACCTATCCGGCCAGGCAGCCGATGCTGTACGCCGAGGACTTCTCGCCGAATACCCCGCAGGGGGCCTGCCCGAACTGCCACGGCCTCGGTCATGTGTATGAGGTCACCGAGCAGTCGATGGTGCCCGATCCCTCGCTGAGCATCCGCGAACGCGCCATTGCCGCCTGGCCGCCGGCCTGGCATGGGCAGAACCAGCGGGACATCCTGGTGACGCTGGGCTATGACGTCGACATCCCCTGGCGCGACCTGCCGAAGAAGCAGCGCGACTGGATCCTGTTCACTGAAGAGCAGCCGGTGGTGCCGGTCTACCCCGGCTTCACTCCTGCCGAAACCCGCGCTGCAGTGCGCCGCAAGGAGGAGCCCGCGTACATGGGCACCTTCAGTGGTGCGCGCCGCTATGTGCTGCACACCTTCGCCACCACCCAGAGCGCGATGATGAAGAAGCGCGTGGCGCGCTACATGGTCGGCACGGTGTGCCCGGTCTGCGATGGCAAGCGACTGAAGCGGGCCTCGTTGTCGGTCACCTTCGCGGGCATGGACATCGGGACGCTCTCGCAGTTGTCGCTGGCGGCCATGGCCGACGTGCTGCGCCCGGCTGCCCAGGGCCGCTTCGACGCCCCCGCCCGTGGCGCCGCTCGCAGTCGTGCGGCGGGTCGCAAGGCCGAGCAGCAGCGCGTGGCCAAGGGTGGGCTGCTGCATGGTGGCAGCAGCGACGTACGCCGTACCCCGGACCTGTCCGAGGAAAAACGCATTGCCGCCCAACGCATCGCCCACGACCTGGTGGAGCGCATCGGCACGCTGGAAGCGCTGGGGCTGGGGTACCTGTCGATGGACCGCGCCACGCCCACGCTGTCGCCGGGAGAGCTGCAGCGGCTGCGCCTGGCCACGCAGATCCGTTCCAGCCTGTTCGGCGTGGTCTATGTGCTGGACGAACCCACCGCCGGGCTGCATCCGGCCGACGGTGAGGCGCTGTACCAGGCGCTGGACCAGCTCAAGGCCGGCGGCAACACGCTGTTCGTGGTGGAACACGACCTGGGCATGCTGCGCCGCGCCGACTGGCTGGTGGACGTGGGACCCGGTGCGGGCCAGCACGGCGGGCAGGTGCTGTACAGCGGCCCCCCGCAGGGGTTGCGCGGAATCGCCGCCTCGGCCACCGCGCCTTACCTGTTCGGCCACCACGATCGCGCCACGCGACGTCCGCGCACGCCCACGGGCTGGCTGGAACTGCGCGGCGTCCACCGCAACAACCTGCACGGGCTGGATGCGCGGTTCCCGCTGGGCGCGTTCTGCGCGGTGACCGGCGTCTCCGGGTCGGGCAAATCCAGCCTGGTCAGCCAGGCCCTGGTGGAACTGGTCGGCGAGCACCTTGGGCACGAACCGGAAGCGCCGGACAGCGACGATGAGCTGCCGCGGCCGAGCCGGATCGAACGCACGCGTGGCCGGCTGCATGCGGGGCACACCCGGATCACGCGCTTGGTCAACGTGGACCAGAAGCCGATCGGGCGCACACCGCGGTCGAACCTGGCCACCTACACCGGCTTGTTCGACCACGTGCGCAAACTGTTTGCGGGTACGCGCATGGCCAAGGCGCGTCGCTACAGCGCCAGCCGCTTTTCCTTCAACGTCGCCCAGGGACGCTGCGACACCTGTGAAGGCGAGGGCTTCGTACACGTGGAGCTGCTGTTCATGCCCAGCGTCTACGCGCCATGCCCGACCTGCCACGGCCAGCGCTACAACGCGAAGACGCTGGAGGTGGAATGGAGCGGCCGCAATATCGCGCAGGTCCTGGCCATGACGGTGGAGGAAGCGCTGGCGTTCTTCGCCGATGAAGCGGTGGTACAGCGCCCGCTGCAGCTGCTGCGCGACATCGGCCTGGGCTACCTGCGGCTGGGGCAGCCGGCCACCGAGCTGTCGGGCGGCGAGGCGCAGCGCATCAAGCTGGCCACCGAACTGCAGCGCAGCCAGCACGGCACCACCCTGTACGTGCTGGATGAACCCACCACCGGCCTGCACCCGGCCGACGTGGACAAGCTGATGGCGCAGCTGCACGGGCTGGTCGATGCCGGGAACACGGTCGTGGTGGTCGAACACGACCTGCGCGTGGTGGCCGATGCGGACTGGGTGATCGACGTGGGCCCGGGCGCCGGCGAGCAGGGCGGGCAGATCGTGGCGGAAGGAACGCCAGAGCAGGTGAGCCGGTCGAAGGCCGGCAGGACAGCGGGCTACCTGCGGCGGTTCTTCGCCTGAGTGGGCATCCGTACCCACCAACGGTGGGCACCTACCGCGTAGTCGCCGGCGCCCCGACGGTAGGTACCGACCGTTGGTCGGTACTTCCCACCCACCGTTCGACCTCCCCGTCTGCGAAAGGCCCCAGCTTCTGCTTGACGATCTTCCCGTCCGCACCCACCAGCACCGTGTATGGCAGCAGACCCTGGGCGTTGCCCAAGCGCACGCTGGCGTCATCCGGCGCAGGCTGCTCGATCACGACAGGGTAGGCCACCGGCACGCGGTCAAGAAAATCGCGTACGCCGTCCGGCGTATCGATGGCCAAGCCCACCACCTGCACGCCATCGGCAGGCTGTGCAGCGGCAAACGCGGCCAGCATGGGCATCTCTTCCACGCACGGGCCGCACCAGCTGGCCCACACGTTGATCAGCAGGGGGCGGCCACCGAAGCGGGCGAAGTCCACGGGCGTGCCATCCACGTCCGGCAGGGTGATGGCCGGCATCGCATCGCCGGGCTGGGCCGGCGCGGCGGCCGGGCGGTCCACCGCGGGAAACCGCGTTTCCTGTGGCGTGCGTGCCACGTAGTACACGCCGGTGCCCAACCCCAGCACCGCGGCGAGCGCCGCCACCACCATCAACGAGGTGCGGGGCGGCGTCGTGCTCATCGCGCGGTACGCAGCAGCGCTTCCTCGACCAGCGCCTGGGTCAGCACCGTGGGCAGCACGGTAGGCGGCGCGCCCGGGCCGTACACCACGTACAGCGGCACGCCCACCGCCTTGTGCTCGTCCAGGAAGGCGGTGATGTCCTCATCGACATTGGTGTAATCGCCACGCATGTACACCGCGTTGGTACGACGCAGGGTTTCCTCGAAGGCATGGGTACCCAGCACCGCGCGCTCGTTGGCCTTGCAGGTGACGCACCAGTCGGCGGTCATGTTGACGAATACCACGCGGTTGTCCTGGCGCAGGCGGTCGAGCATCTGCGGTGAGTAGGCCACGACGTTGTCGGCGGTGGCCACGGCGGCCTTGCCCGGGGCGTCGATGCGGGTCACCGCCCACACCGGAACCAGCGCACCCATCAGCAGCACCAGCGCCAATACGGCGCTTACCCGGTGGCTGCGCCAGCGGCTGCGTTCGAACCACCACAGCGCCAGGCCCACCACCACCAGCCCGGCGAGCACCAGTGCCATCGCATCCACGCCGCGCTGCTTGCCCAGCACCCACAGCAGCCACAGGGCGGTGCCGTACATCGGGAACGCCAGCACCTGCTTCAGGGTTTCCATCCACGCACCCGGTCGCGGCAGGCGACGGGCCAGCGACGGCACGAAGCCGATCAGCAGGAACGGCAGCGCCAGGCCCAGGCCCAGCACCAGGAACACCAGCATTGCCGGCAGCGCGGGCGCGGTGAACGCATAGGCCAGCGGGGCCCCCATGAACGGCGCTACGCACGGGCTGGCCACCACGCAGGCGAGCACGCCGGTGAAGAAGTCGCCGACCGGGCCACTGCGCGAGGCCAGCGACTGGCCGATGCCGCCCAGGCTGCCGCCCAGGGTGAACACGCCGGACAGGCTCAAGCCCACGGTAAACATCAGGTACACCAGCGCGGCAATGAACCAGGGGTGCTGCAGCTGGAATCCCCACCCGGCCGCCTGGCCGGCAGCCCGCAGGACCAGCACCAGTGCGCCGATCGCCGCGAACGCCACCAGCACGCCGGCGGTATACCAGAGGGCATGGCTGCGCGCGCGCTGCCGGCTTTCCCCGCTCTGCGCCACGCCCAGCACCTTCAGCGACAGGATCGGCAGCACGCACGGCATCAGATTGAGGACCAGCCCGCCGGCCAGGGCCAGCAGCAGCGCGGCGATCAGGGTGGTCGGGGCAGCGCCGCTGCTGCCCGGTGGACGGGTGCGCTGCGCGTTGTCGCCGCTGGCATCGGGCGCAGCGGCCTGGGCCGCGTCCAGGCCGGGCGCGTTCGGCCGGATCAGCATCGGCTGGGTGGCGATGCCCGAGGCGTCGCGCGCCTGCGCGCGCTTGTCGCGGGACACCAGCGGCGCGATCACGTCGCTGCGCCGGGCGGCATCGCCGGCGCTCGCGTTGATCTTGCCGGCCGGCAGCGCCAGCTTCACCCGACGCGTCATCGGCGGGTAGCAGATGCCGTCGGTCTGGCAGCCCTGGAAGGTGATCACCAGCGTGGCATCGGCAGCGTCGGCCACGCTGCGCCGCAACGGCAGCTTCACGTCGGTCTGGTCGAAGTACACCGACACATCGCCGAAGTGTTCGTCGCGGTGCGCCTTGGCCGTTGGCCAGCGCGGCGTATCGGCCTGGATGCCGGGCGCGCCTTCCAGCTTCAGCGAGGTGCGGTCGCGGTACAGGTAGTAGCCGCGCGCCGGACTGAAACGCAGCAGCAGCGTATTGCCGTCGTCGACAATCGCCTCGAAGCCGAACGCACGCTCGGAGGGCAGCGGCAGCGACGCCGTGCTGGCAGCGCCCGGCAGGCGCAGGCCGGTGCCCGTGTCGGCAGCCGACAGCGGGGACGTGAATGGCGAGCCTGCCGCGCCGCCGAAGGCGGGCGTGACCGCACTGTCGCCGCGCGCGCTGCCGCCGGGCAGTTTCACCTGCAGGCTGCGCTTCTGCGGGGGATAGCACACGCCTGCGTCGGCGCAGCCCTGGTAGCGCACTTCCAGGGTGACCGTACCGGCATCCTCGGCGGCCTTGCCGGGCAGTACCGCCACCAGGCGCTCGCGATAGGTTTCCACTTCGCCGAAGAAGTCGTCATGGTGCTTTTCGCCTGCCGGCATCTGCAGGGCCTGCGCAGTGAACGCGGCATCGGCCTTGACCGTGGTGCGGTGGCGGTACAGGTAATAGCCTGGCGCGATCTTCCAGCTGATCTCGATGGCGCCCCGGTCGCGCGCCTGCGCGCTGAGTCCGAACGCCTCATCCACCGGCAGCAGATCTTTCTCGCTGACGGCCAGCGCCGGCAGGGACATCACGAACAGCGCGCACAGCGCGGCAAAACGACCAGACAGCGACATCAATCGGTTTCCTCTCGGGTCTGGGCCCGAATCCAATCCAGGTAGGCCGGCAGGCCAGCGCGGGTTTCGACCGCGATGCACTCGGGGAGTTCATACGGGTGCAGCACCTGCACGCGGGCGATGGCCGCATCCAGGCGGCTGCCGGTGGTCTTGATCACCAGCTGGACCTCGTGGTCCTCGGTGACCTCGCCCTGCCAGCGATAGGTCGAGTGCGCCCCGTCCAGCCGGGTCACGCACGCGGCCAGGCGTTCTTCCACCAGCGCCTGCGCCAGCCGCGCGGCAGTGGCCGCGTCGGGGCAGGTGGTGAACAGCATGAATACGGAATCGGGGGTCGACATGACCCCCGATTGTAATGCGGATGGAGCCGGTCCCAACGGGACCGGCTCCATCCCCGACCCGTAGCCCCGGCCGCTGGCCGGACCTCGGGCATCGTCAGTCCGCCAGCTCGCAGGTCGCCGGCTTGGCCGACGTGAACAACGCCGGGGTAGCCCACTCCGGATGGTCGATGAACGGGTTGCGATTGCCCTGGAAGCTGAAGATCACCTCGTTGCGGGCCTTTTCGGCCGCGCTCGGCGGGTCGGCCAGGTGCCAGTCGATCAGCGTGGAGAGCAGGCCCATGTAGGCCGGCGAGGACGAGGTCTTGACGATCCGGCTGCGGTCGTCGGTCAACTCCAGGTCCGGTTCGGACTGCCCGGTGGCCGCATCCTTGCCGCCCTCATAACGGATCGCCATGTACATCACCGCACGCGCCATGTCGCCTTTGCGCTGGCGCCACACTTCGAAGGTGCCCGTATTGCCATCCGGGCTGCGCACCCAGTTGGAGTTGCCCGGGTACCCACCACTGCCACCGCCCTGGCCATTGTTGTTTTCGGTGGCGCGCTCGCCACAGCTGGCGTCGCAGTTGGCAAACGGCTTGTTGCCGCGATCGGCATTCCACTGCGTGTCGGACAGGTACAGCATGTGGGTGTCGGTGTAGGGCGCGTACGGCAGACCCTTGTCGCCGGTGGTACTGGCAAAACCCAGTGAATTCGGCCAGGTGTGCTCGCGGTTGTAGGTCAGGCCGCTGCCGGTGCCCGCGCGGTCGCTGACCTTGGCATAGCTGCGGTTGCGGTAGGCGTCCAGGATCCTGCCGCTGTTGTTGGGATCCTCGTCGGCAATCTCCAGGATGGTCCAGGTGCTGGTACCCGAGCCACTGTAGGGATACGCGGTGTGGCCCTTGATGGTGGCGTGCAGCGAGCAGCGCAGCTGGCTGGGGCTGGAGGTGTTCACTTTCGCGTAGTAGCTGCCCGGGCCCGGGTCGGGACCCGGATCGCCGCCACCGCCGGCGGCCACGTTGAACGCGATGCGCGTGTCGGCGGCCGGCCGGGCCCCCTGCGCGTCCTTGATCCGGGCCGCACGGATGTCGAACCGGCACGCTTCACCGGCGACCAGCGCGGTGTCGGTGGACAGGGTGAAGGTCGTGCCGCTGCCGGCATGGGTCAGCGGCACGCTGCCGGACTGGCCGCAGCTGAGCACGAAGGCACCGCTGCTAACGGTGACGTTCTCGCTGAAGGTCACCGCCAGATCAGCCGCGGCCGGGAACGTGGTGGCGCCCTGCTCCGGCGTGGTCGTGCGTACCGAAGGCGGGGTGTTCGGACCGGTGCCGCCACCGCCGTTGAAGGCCTGGCCGTTGTTGCAGGCACCGAAGGTCTGCGCGGCCGAAGCCGCCCAGGTGAAGTGGGCGTACTGGCTGCCGCTGCCGGTGAGCTGCAGCGAGGTGCCCGGCGCGGTGCTGTTGGTTTCACTGACCGGGATGTTCTGGCTGGTCAGTCCGGCGGCAGGGCCGGCGGCGGCGGTGACCGTGCCTTCGTAGCTGATGAACTGGACCACCTTGCCGCTGCCGTCGACCAGGGCGATGCCGTCGTTGGCGCCGTTCTGCAGGCCATTGGTGGGGTAAGTGACGGTGGCGATGCTGGCCTTGCCGCAGCTGGCGGCGGTGCCGACGGGCACCGGGTTGCTGGCGTAGACCGTGGCGGCCGAGGGCGTGCTGCCGTTGTACAGGTACACGGTGTAGGCGGCGAGGTCTTCGCCGCCGGTGGCGACCACCTCGATCGCTTCGCCGACATCGCCGGCCGCGGTGCTGTCGTCGTAATGCAGTTCATTGATGAATACGTCGGCCTGGGCCGGGCTGGTCGCCAGCGCCAACAGGCACCCCAGGGACAGCGGTGTGAGCAACCTCATCTACGTCTCCTTGTGATTGGGTTTTGCCGAGTGAATCTAGCCAATCCATATGACACATCTATCGATATGCCCATCTGGACACGCCACACTGGGACGTGCGTCAAGAATTTGGCGAATGCTGCCGAGGCGTCCGGCGCTGGGAGGGAAATTTGCATGCACCCCCTTGAAAGGGCAGGGCAGGCCTCCATCTCTGCCCTGTCCCGCATGGCGGGTTTTTTCGCGAGCGACGCTGGCAGTCACCCTGGGTGAGTGCTAACATCGCCGGACTTTTTCAGACCAATCAATAACTTAAGAGGTCCCACATGAACATCAAGCCGCTTCACGACCGCGTTGTGGTCAAGCCGATCGAAGCCGACGAAATTTCCGCCGGCGGCATCGTCATTCCGGACTCGGCCAAGGAAAAGTCGACCAAGGGTGAAGTCGTGGCCGTGGGCCCGGGCAAGCCGCTGGACAGCGGCAGCGTGCGCCAGCCGTCGCTGAAGGTGGGTGACAAGGTCATCTACGGCCAGTACGCCGGCAGCAGCTACAAGAGTGAAGGCGTGGAATACAAGGTGCTGCGCGAAGACGACATCCTCGCCATCGTTGGCTGAGACCGCGTCGCTCGTTCAGCCGGGCAGCGCCCGGCTCTGCACATCCCCTATTGATTCAGCCACGCCTGGCGTGGCTCTACAGAAAAGGTAATCGCAATGGCTGCCAAGGAAATTCGTTTCGGTGAAGACGCCCGTTCGCGCATGGTGCGCGGCGTCAACGTTCTCGCCAATGCCGTCAAGGCCACCCTGGGCCCGAAGGGCCGCAATGTCGTGCTCGAGAAGAGCTTCGGCGCCCCGACCATCACCAAGGACGGCGTGTCCGTCGCCAAGGAAATCGAACTGTCCGACAAGTTCGAGAACATGGGCGCGCAGATGGTGAAGGAAGTCGCCTCGCGTACGAATGATGACGCCGGTGACGGCACCACCACCGCCACCGTGCTGGCCCAGGCCCTGATCCGCGAAGGCGCCAAGGCCGTTGCCGCCGGCATGAACCCGATGGACCTCAAGCGCGGTATCGACAAGGCCGTGGTGGCCGCCGTCGCCGAGCTGAAGAACATCTCCAAGCCCACCGCTGACGACAAGGCCATTGCCCAGGTCGGCACGATCTCGGCCAACTCGGACGAGTCGATCGGCAACATCATCGCCGAAGCGATGAAGGAAGTCGGCAAGGAAGGCGTGATCACCGTTGAAGAAGGCTCGGGCCTGGAAAACGAGCTGGACGTGGTCAAGGGCATGCAGTTCGACCGCGGCTACCTGTCCCCGTACTTCATCAACAACCAGCAGTCGCAGACTGCCGACCTGGATGATCCGTACATCCTGCTGCACGACAAGAAGATCTCCAACGTGCGCGACCTGCTGCCGGTGCTGGAAGGCGTCGCCAAGGCTGGCAAGCCGCTGCTGATCGTGGCCGAGGAAGTCGAAGGCGAAGCGCTGGCCACCCTGGTGGTCAACACCATCCGTGGCATCGTCAAGGTCGTGGCCGTCAAGGCGCCGGGCTTCGGCGACCGTCGCAAGGCGATGCTGGAAGACATGGCCGTGCTGACCGGTGGCACCGTGATCTCCGAAGAGATCGGCCTGTCGCTGGAAAAGGCGACCATCAACGACCTGGGCCGCGCCAAGAAGGTGCAGGTTTCCAAGGAAAACACCACGATCATCGACGGCCTGGGCGACAAGGCTGCCGTGGAATCGCGCGTGGCCCGCATCAAGACCCAGATCGAAGACACCTCGTCGGACTACGACCGTGAAAAGCTGCAGGAACGCGTGGCCAAGCTGGCCGGCGGTGTTGCCGTGATCAAGGTCGGCGCGTCGACCGAAATCGAAATGAAGGAAAAGAAGGACCGCGTCGACGACGCCCTGCACGCGACCCGTGCAGCGGTCGAAGAAGGCGTGGTGCCGGGCGGCGGTGTGGCCCTGGTCCGTGCGGTCACCGCGCTGGCCGGCCTGAAGGGCGCCAACGAAGACCAGAACCACGGCATCCAGATCGCCCTGCGCGCGATGGAAGCCCCGCTGCGCGAAATCGTCGCCAACGCCGGCGAAGAGCCGTCGGTGATCGTGAACAAGGTCAAGGAAGGCACCGGCAGCTACGGTTACAACGCCGCCAATGGCGAGTTCGGCGACATGCTGGAGTTCGGCATCCTGGACCCGACCAAGGTGACCCGTTCGGCCCTGCAGAACGCCGCGTCCATTGCCGGCCTGATGATCACCACCGAAGCGATGGTGGCTGAAGCGCCGAAGAAGGATGAGCCGGCCATGGCCGGTGGCGGCATGGGTGGCATGGGTGGCATGGGCGGCATGGACTTCTAAGGTCCCCGCACACGCGACATCCTGTCGTGCTGTACATGAAGACCCCGCCGCAAGGCGGGGTTTTCGTTTGTCCGGTCGACGGCGCTACCGGACGAAGGTCTTGTTGCCGTATTCCCAGGTCCACGGTGCGCCGGTGTCGCCGAGCACGAAGCGCACCAGTGCCGGGAACGCCGCTTCGGCGCGCACGTCGTTGCCCAGGATCACCACGCAGCGCTGGCCGCGTTCCACGCAGACCAGGGTGTTGCCCACCGCGTCGTCGTGCCCGCCCTTGTAGAACGCGTGGCCCTGCGGCCCTTCGAACACCACCACCCCCAGGCCCGCGGCCAGGCCTGCACGACGTTGCAACGGCGGCAGTTCTTCCTGCAGGGTGGGGAACTGCGAGGCGGTGGTGATCGGCCACTGCGCGCGGACCAGGTCGCGCCGACTGCCGGCGGAGAGTCCTTCGCCGCGCACCAGTCCGGCGGCCAGCGTGGCGATGTCGGCAATGGTGGTATCCATGGAACCGGCGGCGCGTACCCGGCTGCGTTCGTCATGCGGTTCAGTGCTGCCGTCCATCGTCCAGCCATCGGCGAGGTTGCCGGCGAAGTCGGCGCGCCAGGTCATGCTGGTGCGGGTCATGCCGAGGCGGTCGAACACGCGCCGTTGCATTTCCCTGCCCACGTCCAGGCCGATTCCCTGTTCCAGCACGAACTGCAGCAGGATCAGCCCCTCGCCGGAATACGCGTAGCGCGTGCCCGGGTCGAAATGCAGCCGCAGTTTCCCTTCCGGCTCCAGGAAGGCGAAGTTGGAAAAGCCGCTGCGGTGGCTGAGCAGCATGCGCGGGGTCAGCTGGCGCCAGCGCGGGTCGTCCTTCAGGTCCGGCCATGGCGCGTAGCGCGCGTCGGGCGGATAGTCCGGCAGCGGTCGGTCGAGGGAGTCGGCGATGGGCTGGTCCAGGTCCATCACCCCCTCATCCACCAGCTGCAGCACCATGTAGGCGAAGGCGGCCTTGGTCAGCGACGCGGCGTACATAATGGTGTCTGGTTGCAGGGGATCGCCGCTGGCATTGCGCTTGCCCGCCGCGTGCACCTGTACCACCCTGCCGCCATCGACCACGGCGAGGGCCAGGCCCTGGGCATGGGTGGCCTGCATCAACCGCTGCATTTCCGCATCCACCGCTGCGGCAGTGGGCAAGGGGGGTGGGGCTGCCAGGCCCTCGTGGGCGGGCAACAGCAGGGAAAGGATCAGGACGAACGGGCGCATGCTCGGCACTCCTCCGGGGATCATCGCGGATCGTAGCGCGCCGCCCGGCGGCGTTCCCAGTTGCGAATGAAACATTTTGCGTCGCACAAAAGCTGTGCTATCAATAGTCCCCAATGAACGCACGCCCCGCCAATTCCTACTTTTGGTATTACTTTCCGAAGCCACCGGCGGAGGAAGGCATGCGCTCACCCTGAAGAAACCTTCAGACGCATTCCCGAAAGCCGCCAGCGCACCTGGCGGCTTTTTTGTTGCCGCCGCGCTGGGGACCCCTACCTTCCAGGAGACACCCCCATGCCCCCGCACACCGACGACCTGCGCATCCGCAAGATCGAACCCTTGACCCCGCCGGCCCAGCTGCTGGCGATGTTGCCCTGCGATGACGAAGCGTCCGCCACGGTCAGTGCCTCGCGCGCCGCATTGCACGAGATCCTGCACGGTCGCGACGACCGCCTGGCGGTGGTGATCGGGCCGTGCTCGATCCACGACCCGGTGGCGGCCATCGAGTACGCCCAGCGCCTGAAGCCGCTGCGCGATGCCTACGCCGGCGAGCTGGAAGTCGTCATGCGCGTGTACTTCGAAAAGCCCCGCACCACCGTGGGCTGGAAAGGGTTGATCAACGATCCCGACCTGGATGGCAGCTTCCAGATCAACAAAGGCCTGCGCGTTGCGCGCGGCCTGCTGCGCGACATCAACAAGCTGGGCCTGCCGGCCGGCGTGGAATTCCTGGACGTGATCTCGCCGCAGTACATCGCCGACCTGGTTGCCTGGGGCGCGATTGGCGCACGCACCACCGAAAGCCAGGTGCATCGCGAGCTGGCGTCGGGGCTGTCGTGCCCGGTGGGCTTCAAGAACGGTACCGACGGCAACATCAAGATCGCCGCCGATGCGGTGGGCGCCGCCTCCAATCCGCACCACTTCCTGTCGGTCACCAAGCAGGGCGACACCGCCATCGTCGCCACCGCCGGCAACCCGGACTGCCACGTGATCCTGCGCGGCGGCAAGGTGCCCAACTTCGATGCAGCCAGCGTGGATGCCGCCAGTCAGACGCTGGCCAAGGCGCAGCTGCCGGCGCGATTGATGATTGATGCCAGCCACGCCAACAGCAGCAAGAATCCCGAAAACCAGCCGAAAGTAATCGCCGATATCAATGCACAGCTGATGGCAGGCGAAGAACGCATCGTGGGCGTGATGGTGGAAAGCCACCTCGTCGCCGGTCGCCAGGACCTGGTGGAAGGCCAGCCGCTGGTCTACGGCCAGAGCATCACCGATGGCTGCATCGGCTGGGACAGTTCGCTGGAGGTGCTGGAGGCGCTGGCCCAGGCCGTGCGTGCGCGGCGCGCACGGCGACTGGCCGAGGCGGCTTGACCCCGGAGGCCGCCCGGCGTCCGCCGGCGCCACGAAAGTAAGGCGCTATCGGAAGTCTGCTTTTATTGAATAGAATCAATTGGATACTGCGCGGCCGGAAGCGGACACTGCAGGCCCCACTTGAGGGGCCTACAGGTTGTATGTACGATGTATGCACAATCCAGCAACGTGCGAGTGCTTCCCATGGGAACCGCAAGCAAAGTCATCAATTTCCGCGCACCCGCCGATAAGCAGGCTCTGATCGATCGTGCAGTAGAGATCAGTGGTTTGAATCGCACCGAGTTCATCCTGGATGCCGCGTGCGACCGGGCGCGAGAGGTGCTGGCCGACCAGACGCAGTTCACGTTGAATGCCGAGCAGGTGCAGCGCTTCAACGCGCTGCTGGACGCACCGCTGGAGGACAACCTTGCCCTGCGCCGGTTGTTGAGCACGCCGGCGCCCTGGGAACGCTGAGCCCTTGTGGCTCTCCGCTCCAACACCGCTGCACGCGGATCATCTGTTGGATGACGTCCGCTGCAGCGCTCCCGCCCTGGCGAAATGGCTGCTTGAACGTGCACGCCAGAACCAGGCATCCGGCGCATCACGATGCTTCGTGGCCTGCGACGAGCAGCGTCGCGTTGTCGGTTACTACGCGCTCTCAGCCGGCTCCATAGCGCATGAAGCCGCGCCCGGACGAATGCGCCGCAACATGCCCGATCCTGTTCCGGTCATCGTGTTGGGGCGGTTGGCGGTACATGAGGACAGGGCGGGACAGGGCATTGGCCAGGGTTTGTTGAAGGATGCGGTGCTGCGTTCGCTGCAGGCGTGCGCTCAGGTCGGCGCACGCGCGTTGCTCTGCCATGCCATCAATGAGCCCGCCAAGGCGTTCTACCTCAAGCACGGTTTCATCGCTTCACCCATCCACCCGCTCACGCTGATGCTGCCCCTCAGCCACCAAGCGTAAGTGACGACCGCTGGTCGGTGCGCTTCAATGCACCTCGTCGCGGTACACAAACTTCGGCATTTCCCACTTGAAGTGGATCGCCAGCAGGCGGAACGCAAAGCCGCCGCCCAGGCACCCCAGCGTGGCGGCGTTGAGCGACACCCCCAGTTCCAGCAGGCCCAGCCATGCCGCACCGGTCAGCAGGGTGATCACCGCATAGAGTTCCTTCTGGAAGATCAGCGGCACTTCGTTGCACAGCACATCGCGCAGCACCCCGCCGAAAGCGCCGGTCAGCATGCCGGCGATGAGCACGATGGGTGCGGCGTGGCCGCCATCGCGCGCCACCGCGCAGCCGATGAGCGTGAAGCAGATCAGCCCCAGGCCATCGAGCACAAGGAAGGTGCGGCGGAAGTGGTGCATCCAGCGTGCCACCCAGGTGGCGATCAGTGCCGCACAGATGGTGAAGCCCAGGTACTCGGGGTGCTTGACCCAGCCCAGCGGGTAGTGGCCCAGCACGATGTCGCGCAGCGAACCGCCGCCCAGGGCGGTGACGCAGGCGATGATGACCACGCCGAACAGGTCCATGCGCCGACGACCGGCAGACAGCGCACCGGTCATGGCTTCGGCGGAAATGGCGATGAGGTAGATGATGGACAGCAGCATGCAGCGGCTCCGGAGGGAAGGCAGGGACGGAAACGCGCACGCGCCAGCGCCGCAGCACTGTCATGGGGTGGGATTCCGTTGCCGCTCCCGCTGTCCTTTTGCCTGAGAGTTCAGTGGCCAGGCCACGTGCCCCTTCGGCGGGTCATTGAAGACCTCTCTCCAGATCGGCGTGTTGGATGCATGGTTGATGGCGTGTCGCGCCACCGGCCTGAGCGATTATGGGAGCCTGCGCCTTCGGCGGGCGCCGGCGCGGCGCCTCTCTCCTGCATCCGGGGCCGATTCTAGCAGCCAGCGTGCCCGTGCCGGTGGATAATCCCGGTATGCCCGCTGAACCCGCCCCCTGGTACGTGTACCTGCTCGAATGTCGCAACGGCAGCTATTACGCCGGCATCAGCAATGACGTGGAGGCGCGGTTCCAGGCCCACCTGAGCGGCAAGGGCGCGCGTTACACCCGCGCCAATCCGCCGCTGAAGCTGCTGGCGATGCGCGCCTACCCTGACCGGTCGGCGGCCTCCAGGGCGGAATGCGAGCTCAAGCGCCAGCCGCGCGCCCGCAAGCTGGCCTGGCTGCAGCGCCCGTAACGGCGGCGTTTTCGCCGCTTTCCCTGTGCCGGGACGGACGACGCGAAAGCCACTTCCACCGAACCGGGCGTAACGCTAAGCTTGGCCAGCCCCAACGGGCATACCAGGAGACAGGCACAAGGACATGCCCGCCAGGAGTGCGGGACCGCCGTGAACGCAGGACCCGCGCGACCACCGCGCCGCGGCCCGCGCTGCTATACCCCCCCTTACCTGATTCAGTGCGCTGCCGGTTACGCCGGCGGCACGCGCGCAGCCGGCCGTCCTGCTGCCAACCCACCACCACAGGAAACCTGTCCCATGTCCTTGAGCATCCACGACATCCATGCCCAGCTGGGCCAACGCCATGCCGGCAACGAGGGCGTGCGCGTCGAACTGATCGAAGGCCTGACCCCTGCGGTCCGGGTCGAGCTGCAGGAGTTCGGTGACCTGGACATCATCATCGCGGTCTCCGGTGAGCAGATCGTGGTGTCCACGATCCTGGTGCCAGCCAGCGAGGTGTCGGACGTGGCAGGCCTTGATGCCGCGTGCATGCGGCTGAACCCGATCAACCCGCTGTCGAACCTGGGCATCACCACCGATGCCGATGGCGTGGAGAACTACGTCGTCTTCGGCGAGCTGTCGACCCGCTCGGGTATCGACGCCATCGACGAAGAAATCCAGGCGCTTGCCGCCAACACGATCGACGCAGTCGAAGCACTGCGCCCCTACTTCGTCTGAGGCCTCATCGATGAGCATTTTTCTCAAGCTGGTCACGCTGTTCCGCGGCACCGCACACGAGGCAGGCGAGAAGATCGTCGATGCCAAGGCGCTGACGATCCTCGACCAGGAAATCCGCGATGCCGCGACCCAGCTGGACCGGTCCAAGGTCGACCTGGCCCGGCTGATGGGTCAGTCGAAGCTCAGCGAGAACGAGATCGCCGCGCGCGACCGCAAGATCGCCGAGTACAGTCGCTATATCGAAGGCGCATTGGGCAAGGGCGACGAAGCCCTCGCGCTGCAGGTCGCGGAAAAAATGGCGCCGCTGGAGACCGAGCAGGCCAGTGCGCGCGACGCCAGGGCCCAGCTGGACCAGAGCATCGCCACACTGCGTTCAACGGTGTCCAGGACCGAATCGCGGCTGAAGCAGATGCGTGCGCAGGTCGACCAGGTCAAGGCTACCGATACCGTACAACGTGCCCAGGCCGCCATCGCGTCGCGCCACGCCGGGGCCAGCAGCAAAATGTCGACCGCGCTGGGCTCGCTGGAGCGGATCAAGGCACGCCAGGCCCAGCAGGGCGCCCAGATGCTCGCCGCTGAAGAACTGGAGGCCGAGACCGGCGATGGCGACCTCAACCGGAAGCTCGCGGCCGCCGGGCTGCTGGAAGATTCCTCCAGTGCCGCAGCGGTGCTGGCGCGCTTCAAGCAGCCCCGGCAGCTGCCGCAGCAGGCGTCGGGCCTGCTGCCCGGCACCGTGCCGATAGCCGAGGGAGACGTGCTGGTCGGGGTGATCAGCCCGCGCGACGGCCAGCACTGACCCTCGGGGGCGGCATGTTCCTGATCCAGCGCCTGGCCAGTGCCTTCCGCCTGCATGTACGGCGGGTGAGCTGGCCGATACTGGCGGCGGTGCTGCTGGTCCACATGCTGGCCAGCTGGTGCCTGCTCGCGGCCAGCGGCGAGGAGAAACTCACCGCGTGGCATGCCTTCGTGTACTTCTACGTCACGACCGCCACCACCATCGGGTATGGCGACCTGTCCCCGGGCTTGACCCAGGGACGCCTGATCACCGCGTTGTTCGTGATGCCGGTGGCAGTGGCGACCTTTGCCGCGACGCTGGCCAAGCTGAGCGGCGCACTTCTGGCTTTCTGGAAGAGACATCACATGGGCAAGATGGCGTATGACATGGCCGGCCACACCGTGCTGGTCGGATGGCGGGGAGCAGAATCCACCCGCCTGGTCCACCTGCTGTTGAGCGACACCGCGACCGACGACGAGGGTATCGTCATCGTGGCGACCGGCCTGGAAGAGCATCCGCATCCCAACAACGGCCTGGTGCGCTTCGTCAACGTTCCCAGTTACGCCGATCCGGCGGTGTACGCGCGCGCCTCCATGACCACGGCCGGGCGGGTGTTGGTGTACTGCGCCAACGACGACCTGGCCATCTCGGCCACCCTGGCGGTGGGCGCGCTGGCGCTGGACTGCCCGGTCGTGGCGTATTTCGACGCGGTTGCGCCGTCGCGGCTGGTGCTCGCCCACTATCCGTCCATTGAAGTGACCCGCCCGCTGACGGCCGACATCATGGCGCGCGCTGCGCAGGATCCCGGCACGTCCGCGTTGACGATGGACATGCTGTGCGCGGGCGATACCGGCATGACCAACTTCAGCGTTGCGGTGCCGGCGGGACCCCTGCGCAGCTATGGCGGCCTGATCGACGCGTTCCGCCTCGAGCGCGCCAACCTGCTCGGCCATTGCGCGCGCGGCGGTGTCCCGACGTTGAATCCTCCCGAATCCACCGCGGTGGCGCCGGGCGATGTCCTGTATTACCTGCGCCAGCAACGGATCGAACCGGCCGCCGTGTTCGCCTCGTCCCTTGCATCGCCCGCTGCCGCCCTGGCCACTGCATGACATTCTTCAACCGCTTGTTCGGGAAGCCTGCCGCCATGCCGGTGGCGCCAACGCAGGCGCGCGGCGCCATGCGATTCCCGCTGCCACTCGGGCTGCGCATCGGCGCGCGCATCACCTTCGACCGCACCATGTACCAGGTGGCGCCGGCAGCGATGCTGGGCGAGCTGCCGGGTGGCTTCCAGGGCATCCCGTGCATCGGCCAGATCGACCTGGGCGACGGTACCGTGCAGCACCGCTGCTATGTCGACGACGATGCCTACCTGATGGTGCAGACCATCGGCGGGGATGTGGATGGGCTGATGGGTTTCAGCTTCGCCGAAACCGTGAACCCTCCCGACAAGCATGCCTTCCAGGCCTTCATCCTGACCCACGCGCACCTCGGCGCGCCGGAGATCGACTACGGCGGCAAACGCTGGCAGCGGCAGATCAATACCACTGCCAGTGGGCGCATCCCGGCCATGGTGTTCGACGAAACCCTGTACCGTTATGACCCGGCGCGCAAGGATGGCGAGCTCACCCACTACGCCATGATGTACCAGCGCGACGTGCCCGAACTGGACCGCAGCGAATTCCTGCTGGTCACCGCCGAAGACAGCGGGCCAACCGAGTTCTGCGTCACCTACGCGGTGGGCGTGGACCTGGGCGTGGAGGATTTCCAGATCACCTGATGCCTCGACCTGCAACGCTCCATTGCGCATCCCTGTCATTCCCACCTTGCAAGGACCACCCATGCAGTATGTCATCAACGGACATTCCTTCCTCGCGTTCTGCGCCTTTGCCGGCGTTGGCCTGCTGATCCTGCTGCTGGCGATCACGCTGGTGGCGCTGGTCACCCCGCACCGCGAAATTACCCTCATCCGCCAGGGCAACAAGGCGGCAGGCATCGGCATGGCCGGTGCGCTGGTGGGTATCGCGCTGCCACTCAACGCCGTGATCAGCAATTCGGTGTCGCTGCTGGATGCGGCGATCTGGGGCGGTATCGCCGCAGTGATGCAGCTGGTGGCGTTCGGCATTTCGCGCGCCATCATCACCCGTCGCGGACCGGACCAGATCGATGCAGGCAATGAGGCAGCCGGCTGGTTCTCCGCAGGCGTGGCCATTGCCGTGGGCCTGGTCAATTCCGCCGCCATGGTTCCGTAAGGGAGACGCCCATGAAGAAGCGCTCTTCCAACCTGCGCCTGACCCTGATGGTGGCCGCCGCGCCCACGGTGTTGCTGCTCAGTGGCTGCGACAGCCCCGAGCCGCAGACGACCGGACAGGTGCTGTATACCGATTCGCAGTGCGATACCCAGACCGACGTACCGATCGATCAGTGTCATGCGGCCTACAGGAAGGCGCTGGCGGACCACGAGCGGGTCGCGCCGCGCTTCAGCGATCGCAACCAGTGCAATGAACAGTTCGGCGCGTGCACGGAGGCGCGCAACGACCAGGGCCAGGTCAGCTGGGTGCCGCCGATGACCGGCTTCCTGGTGGGGTACATGGCCAGCAACCTGCTCAACGGCCGCCCCGGCACCGACTGCCAGCGCACCCCGGACGCCCAGGGCTGCAGCCGCGGCGGCGGCTCTGGTGGCTACCGCACCGTGGGCGGCAGCTCACCGCTGTATCGTGACTACCGTACCGGCGGATTCCGCCGCCCCAACGGGGATATCGCCAGCGATCATGCGGGTCGTGTTTACGGAGACGCCGGCAATACCAGCGTGCCCGCGCGTGCGGTCAGCGTATCGCGCTCCGGCTTCGGGTCGGTGTCTGCGGCCCGCAGCAGCTTCAGCAGTTCGCGCAGCAGCTCCGGCAGCAGCCGCGGCTATGGCGGCGGACGCAGTTTCGGCGGCTGAGCGCACGCACGGTGAAACGGATCCCGATCAACGAACGCCCGGACTGGCGCGAGCAGGCCGAAGGGCTGGGTTTCCACTTCCACACCATCGACGGTGAGCGCTATTGGGACGAAACCGCCTATTACGCGTTCACCCTGGAGCAGATCGAGCACGACATCGAAGCGCCCACCGAGGCGCTTCACGACATGGCGCTGGGCCTGGTGTCCGAGGTGGTGGAATCGGAGGCATTGCTGACGCGCCTGGGTATCGGGCCGCAGTACTGGGACTGGATTGCCGAGTCCTGGCGGCGACGCGACCCGCACCTGTACGCACGGATGGACCTCAGCTATGCCGGCACCGGGCCGGCCAAGCTGCTGGAGCTGCAGTACGACACGCCGACGTCGCTGTATGAAGGCGCGTACTTCCAGTGGTTGTGGCTGGAGGATCAGATCCGGGCCGGCCGCCTGCCGGTCGGCACCGACCAGTACAACAGCATCCAGGACATGTTGCTGGAGGCGCTTGCCACGCTGGCCCAGCAGCGCCTGATCGGGTCGACGATGCACTTCTCGGCCGTGCGCGAGTCCGAGGAAGATCGCGCCACCGTGCGTTACCTGCGCGACTGCGCGCACCAGGTCGGGATCACCACCCGGGAGGTGGTGATCGAAGACATCGGCCTGTCGCGCGAGGGCTGGTTTACCGACGAGCAGGACAACGTCATCCAGACGTTGTTCAAGCTGTACCCGCTCGAGTACATGATGGAAGAACGCTTCGGGCCGGAGCTGGCCACGCGCCGCATGCAGCTCATCGAGCCTGCATGGAAGGCGGTGCTGAGCAACAAGGGCGTCCTGGCGCTGCTGTGGGAACGGCATGCCGGGCATCCGAACCTGTTGCCGGCCCACTTCGTGGCGCCGGGTGAAGCACCGGCTCCCGGCTGGGTACGCAAGCCGCTGCTGTCGCGCGAAGGCGCCAATATCCGCATCACAACGCCCGACGGGGACTGTATCGAAACCGACGGTCCGTACAACGACGATGCCGCCATCGTGCAGGCCTTCCATCCATTGCCCTGTTTCGACGGCAACTATCCGCTGGTGGGGTCCTGGGTGATTGCCGATACGCCCGCGGGCATCGGCATCCGTGAAGACGCCACGCTGATCACGCAGAACACCTCACGGTTCGTGCCACACGCTATCGTATGACGATACTGAAAGGGCAGGGCCACGACCGTGATCGACCGCGATAAGGCCGAAGCGATGATCGGCGCCACCGTGCTGGCCGGCATCACCTACCTGGATGCCGACGGCAACGCGCTGGAACACCGGCAGTTCGCCGGACGGGTGCTGCGCATCAACGAGGACGAAGGGGTGGTGCTGGCCAGTGCGCTGGACGGCGAAGAACTGTTCCTGCCGCCCGCCCTGGATCACTACACGCCAGCGGCACCCGGCAACTACACCCTGCGTTCGCAGGCGTTGACCATCAGCGACCCGGACTACCTGTGCACCTGGGACGTTCACCTCGCTCCCGGCAACGATCCCTGATCGGGCCGCTTCGGTCGCCGATCCTCCCGATCATCGCCGAAGATGATCCGCGCGCTGCGCTGGTAGCTCCAGTACGCCACCGCCCAGTTGAGCAGCACCACGATGCGGTTGCGGAAGCCGATCAGGAAGAAGACGTGCGCGGCCAGCCAGAACCACCAGGCCAGCACGCCGGACAACTGCAGCCGGCCCAGGTGCACGATGGCGGCCATGCGCCCGATCGTGGCCAGATTGCCGAAGTCCTGGTACTTGAACGGGCCTGGCGCGGGCGCGCCCTCCAACCGTGCGCGCAGGGTCGCGGCCACATGCTTGCCCATCTGCTTGGCGGCCGGGGCCACGCCAGGCACGGGCCTGCCGTCGGCCTGGTTGATCGCGGCAAGGTCGCCGGCCACGAAGATCTCCGAATGACCCTCCAGGGTCAGGTCGGGCTGCACCGGCACGCGCCCGGCGCGGTCCAGGGGAACGTCCAGCGTACGCGCCAGCGGTGAGGCGGCTACGCCTGCGGCCCACACCACCGTACGCGCGGCAACAAACTGATCGCCCAGCTGGAAGCCCTCGCCGTTGATGTCGCTCACCGCCGTGCCGGTCAGCACCTCCACGCCCAGCTTCTCCAACTGCCGCCGCGCTTTCAGCGACAGCACCTCGGGGAAACTGGACAGCACCCGCGGCCCGGCTTCGACCAGCCGCACCTTGGCGCTGGCCGGGTCGATATGGCGGAACTCGTTGCGCAGCGTGTGCCGCGCGATCTCCGCCAGCGTACCGGCCAGCTCCACGCCGGTGGGACCGCCGCCCACCACCGCAAAGCTGAGCCAGGCGGCCTTGCGCGCCGGGTCCGGCTCGGCTTCGGCGCGCTCGAATGCCAGCAGCAGCTTGCGGCGCAGCGCGATGGCGTCATCCAGGGTTTTCAGGCCCGGTGCATCGGCCGCCCATTCGTCATGCCCGAAGTAAGCATGGGTGGCCCCGGTGCACAGCATCAACGTGTCGTACCCGAGCGTGCTGCCGTCGGCCAGGGTGATCTGCCGGGCGTGCTTGTCGATCGTGGTGACCTCGCCCAGGCGGACTTCCACGTTGCGCTGCTGACCCAGGATGTGGCGCAGTGGTGCGGCGATATCGGGCGCGGACAGGCCAGCGGTGGCCACCTGGTACAGCAGGGGTTGGAACAGATGGTGGTTGCGACGGTCCACCAGCGTAATGCGGACGCGCGCGCTGGCCAGCGCGCGGGTGGCCCAGAGGCCGGCGAAGCCACCCCCGATGATGACCAGGTGGGGCAGGGGATCGCGGGTCATGCAAGGACTCCTTGGCAAGCGACACCGGACATCGTCGCACGTACGGGCGCGTGCGTACGTGCAGGCCCGCTGCAGGGTTCAGCAGCCGTCGCGCCTGCGACGCCGATCGGCGTATCGTAGCGGCGCACTTCAATGATCAGGAAACCAACATGCTGAAGATCTGGGGCCGGCAAAATTCCAGCAACGTGCGCAAGGTGCTGTGGTGCGCGCAGGAAATCGGCCTGGCGTACACCTCCATCGAAGTCGGTGGCCCGTTCGGCGGTACCCAGTCGCCCGAGTATGTGGCGATGAACCCCAATGGCCTGGTGCCGGTGATCGAAGACCAGGGACTGCCGCTATGGGAGTCCAATACCATCGTGCGGTACCTCTGCGCACGTTACGCGCTGGGCACGCTGTACCCGGAAGAAGCGATGGCGCGCGCCCAGGCCGAGAAGTGGATGGACTGGAGCACCTCGCGGATGGCGCCGCTGTACAGCGAACTGATCTGGGGCATCATGCGCACCGCCCCGGCCAACCGCGACGAAGCGCGCATCAACGCTGCCGTGGTGCGAGCCGGTGAACTGCTGGCGATGGCCGATGCCACGCTGGCGCAGCAGCCCTGGTTGTCCGGCGGGCAGTTCGCGATGGGCGACATTCCGCTGGGCGCGCTGGTCTACGCGTGGTTCGAACTGCCGATCCAGCGTCCCTCGCTGCCGCACCTGGAAGCGTGGTACCAGCGCCTGCAGCAACGTCCTGCGTATGTCAAAGCGGTGATGACACCGCTGACCTGACCGGCCTTCCCGATCTCAATACAGGTCAGTGGGATCCACGTCCAATGACCAGCGCACCTTGCGCGCCTGCGGCAGCGCATGGACCTGCGGCATGATCTGGTCGAGCAGCGCATGCAGCGGACGCCGCGACGGTGCCGACAGCAGCAGCTGGGTGCGCTGGTACCCCGCGCGACGGGGCATCGGCGCCGGCATCGGGCCGAACCGCTCCACCGGCCAGTCGTGCGGAATCAGATCGCGCACGCCGCTGAGCATGGCGTTGGCATGGTCGACCTGCTGCGCTTCGGCGCGCAGCAGGGCCAGGTGCGCAAATGGCGGGAAGCCGGCCGCGTCGCGCTGCTGCAGCTCGGCGTCGGCGAAGGCGTGGTAACCGCCAGTGACCAGCGTTTCCAGCAGCGGGTGGCCGGGATGGTGGGTCTGCAGCCAGACCTCGCCGGCGTCGGTCGCGCGCCCGGCCCGGCCGGCGACCTGGATCAGCTGCTGTGCCAGCTTTTCGCTCGCGCGGAAGTCGGCCGAGAACAAGCCCTCGTCGATGCCCACCACCACCACCAGGGTCAGCTTGGGCAGGTCGTGGCCCTTGGCCAGGATCTGCGTGCCGACCAGGATGCCGGCGCGTTCGCCCAGCGTGGCCAGCTGGGTCTCCAGGGCATCGCGGCGATGGGTGGTACCCCGGTCGATACGGATCACCGGATAGTCGGCGAAGGCATCCACCAGATGCTCCTCCAGACGTTCGGTGCCGATGCCCTGCGGCTGCAGTGCCAGGCTGCCGCAGTCCGGGCACGCCAGTGGCGCCGGTTGCCGCGCACCGCAGTGATGGCATTGCAGGCGGCGCCCCCCGGCGTGGACCGTCATCGGCGCGTCACAGCGCCGGCACGGCGCGGTCCAGCCGCAGTCGTGGCACAGCAGCACCGGCGCATAACCGCGTCGGTTCTTGAACACCAGGACCTGATGTCCTGCCCGTAGATGCTGGCCGATGCCGTCCAGCACCTCGGGCGACAGGCCGTCCTTGAGCGGACGCTTGCGCACATCCAGCACCCGGACCGTGGGCGGGCGCGCATCGCCGGCGCGCTGCTTCAGGCGCAGATGGGCGTAGCGACCGGCATGCGCGTTGTGCAGCGATTCCAGCGATGGCGTGGCGCTGCCCAGCACCACGGGAATGGCCAGTGCCTTGGCCCGCACCAGTGCGAAGTCGCGGGCGTGGTAACGGATGCCGTCCTGCTGCTTGTAGCTGCCGTCATGTTCTTCATCGACCACGATCAGGCCGGCATTGGGCAGCGGCGTGAACACCGCCGAACGGGTGCCGACGATGACCTGGGCCTCGCCACGTGCGGCGGCCGCCCAGACCCGCGCGCGCTCGTTGTCGTTCAAGCCGGAGTGCAGCACATGCACCGCGATGCCCAGCCGGCTGCGGAAGCGCGCCAGCGTCTGCGGGGTGAGCCCGATCTCGGGCACCAGCACCAGCGCCTGGCGTCCGCGCGCCAGGCAGGCCACGATCGCCTGCAGGTAGACCTCGGTCTTGCCGCTGCCGGTGACGCCATCGAGCAGGAACGCACCGAAGCCCTCGGCGGCGGTGATCGCGGCAATTGCGCTGGCCTGTTCTGCATTCGGCACGGGGCCGGGCTGGAGGCTGGGCTGCGCGGGGCGGTGTGCGAGCGCGACGCGCTCGACCAGTCCGCGTTTGGCCAGCGCACGCGCGGCGCTGCGCCAGGCATCCAGCGCCTGGTCCAGTACGTCCTCGTCGACACTGCCGTCGGCCAGCAGCTCGGCCATGCGGCGCGGCCGGGTACCGGCGCGCAGTGCCGCCCGTTGTTCGTGTCCGGCCGGGGTCAACTGCCAGCCCCAGCGGTGGGTGTCAGGCACCGGTACACCTTTGCGCAACGGCGCCGGCAGCGCCGTGCTGACCACCTCGCCCAGCGGCGCGTGGGTATAACGCGCCAACCACTGCAGCGATGACCAGAGCTCGCCGCCCAGCAGGGGGGCCGGGTCCAGCCACGCGAGCGCCGCACGCAGGGCGCCGGCATCGGCGTCGGCACCCTCCACCGTGCCGATACCGGCAACCACCCCGACCAGCTCGCGCGTTCCGAACGGAACCCGCAGCCGGCGCCCGATCATGCCCGGGTGGGGGGGCTCGCCGGGCGGCGGGGCGTAATCGAACCACTGCGGCAGTGGCACGGGCAGGACAACCTGCAGGCAGGGAATGGGCTCGGGGCGGGGCATCGGACCAGTGTAGCGGTCGCGCACGGCCCTGTTCAGTCAGGCAACGCCGTGCACCGGGGTGGGGCTGTGCAACTTAACTACCGGCTAAATATCCGTGGCCATTAGAGATTCGGTCTTATCCACATCTTCTGTGGATAAGTCTGTGTGCGAGTGTCGAACTCCGAGCTGATTGTCAGGGAGTTCCGCAGCAGCGCACAGGTTGGTCAAAAAATAGCCACAGAGTAATTTTATTTAAAATCAACAAGATAGCTGTGAAACAAAGCTGACACATGAGTGACGCGGGCTTCACCCTCGGGTTTTGTGCCGAATTTGTTGGTGCTGTGCACAACCTGCGCCGCTGTCAAGCGGTCCAGCGCCGCGCTGTCTTCACGTGCGGCCTGCATCGGCATGCCTTGGCGCGGGCGCACTCGGTATCATTCCGGGCACTTTATGGAGTTGCTATGACGGTTGTGAACGCCCCTGTTTCTTCCAACGCAGCGGGTGCGCTTTCTGCGTTCCTGCGCGGTGTCGAACGCCGCGCGCTGGTGGTCGCCGAACTGCAGTGCGGCGATCCGACGCTGGCCGAACAGGCCCTGGTCGCGGTCATGCGCGCCTTCGCCGGGATTGCCAGCGATGTGCCGATGGCGCAGTGGCCGGACCGGTTCTGGATCCTGCTGGCCCACCGGCACCCGATCCGGCAGCCCCCCGCCGGCGGCCAGTGGGCGCCGGGGCTGGCGCATCTGCAGCAGCTGGCTCCGCCCGCGCGGCTGGCCCTGCTGCTGCGGGTCGGTGGCGGGCTGGACGAAGCCGCCGCGGCGCAGATCCTGGACATGCCGGTGGGCGAGTACCAACAGGCGCTGGCCGAAGCCTGCCCGCGCGATGCGAACGGCCACCCGGATGCAGCGGCCTGGCGCGCGCTGGCCGAACAGGTGCAGCAGCGCCTGCGCGAGCTGCCCGCCAGCCGCCTGCAGCAACTGCACCAGCCTGCCGCGGCGCCGTCGCCGGGCAAGGACGCGCCGGCCACGTCCTGGCGTGCCCCGGCGGCGACCGGCAGCGCCGGGCGCCGCCTGCCGCCGCGCCGTGCCGGCAGGCACCGGCCCCTGTGGCGGGGGCTGCTGATCCTGCTGGTCACCACCGGCGTGCTGCTGGGCGGTGCCGCCTGGTGGAAGCACCGGCCGGCCGCCGCGCCGCCCGAAGCCAGCGTGCCCGACGGCGCCGTGTCGATCGCCGATCCGGTGGTGGTGGAGGCCCTGCCGGCCGACGACCTGCCGGTGACCGCCCCGGCCGATCCGGCCCACGCCGCCAGCGACGCCGCGATGCTGGCCGATCCCGAGCTGATGCTGGCCCGCGATGCCGATCTGTATGCCTGGTTTGCCGCCGGCGGCCCGGTACCGGTGGATGAGTCGCAGCCACAGCCCAACCGCCCCGAACCCGCCACCGCCGGCCTGGAGACGGCTGCCGCCGATGAATAAGTCGTCCCTGCTGTTGGCGCTGTGCCTGTGCACTGGCGCCCATGCTGCACCGCTGCCGTTGCCGCAGCCTGCTGCGCCGGCCGTCCCCGTTCCCACCACCGCGCCGGCCATTCCGGCCACGCCAGCGGCGCTGGACCCGGCCCAGCTGCGGCAGCTGCGCGCCCGGTATGCGCAGTGGCAGGCATTGCCCGAAGCCGAACGTGCCCGCATCCGTGACGCGGCACGCCGGGTGGCCGCATTGCCGGCCGCGCAGCAGCAGGCGCTGCGCGCACGTTTCGACGAGCAGGACCAGCGCTTCCGCGACGGTTGGTTGCTGGGTCCGCAGCTCGGCCAGCAGTTCCCCAAGCTGCAGGGTCTGTTCGGCTACCTGCCGGCCGCACAGCGCGAGTCGGCCCTGGTCGCACTGCGCCAGCTCAACGACGGCCAGCTGGCCCAGCTCACCCTGATCGCCCAGCGCACGCCCCCGCAGGAGCGTGACCAGGTGCGTGACCAGTTCCTCGGCCTGGCGCCGGCCGCGCGCGATGCGTGGCTGCGGGAAAATGTAGTGCGCTAGGCGTAAGATGGCCGCCCGCAACCCGGTGCCTGTGCCCTTCGCGCGCTGCCGTAGTCTGCGGTCTGTGATCCCATGTCTACCGCTATCTCCACGCCGCGCCTTTCCCGGGAAGTGCGCGCCACCGGTCTGCTTGCGCTGCCGCTGGTGCTCGGCCACATCTCCACCGGCCTGATTTCCTTCGTCGACAACGTCATTGCCGGTCACCACGGCACCCACACCCTCGCCGCCGTCACCATCGGCACGGCCCTGCTGTGGCTGCCGATGCTCATTCCGATCGGCACCCTGATCTCGCTCACCGCCTCGGTGTCCCAGCTGCACGGCGCCGGACGGGAGCGCGAGATCGGCCCGCTGTTCCGCCAGGCGCTATGGCTGGCGCTGGGCCTGGGCCTGATCATGTTCACCTTCCTTACGGTGGTGCCGCCGCTGCTGCCGGCGTTCGGCATCGCGCCGGACATCGTGCCCGGCGCGACCGCGTTCCTGCACGCCGTGCGCTGGGGTGGACCGGCGCTCACCCTGTATTTCTGCATGCGCTACCTCAGCGAAGGCATGCACTGGACGCTCCCGACCATGCTGCTCGGCTTCGGCGGCCTGCTGGTGCTGGCGCCGCTGGGCTACGTGCTGTGTTACGGCAAGCTGGGCTTCCCGGAAATGGGTGCCGAAGGCCTGGGCATCGCTTCGGCCACCATGATGTGGATCCAGGCGCTGTGCTTTGCGGGGTATCTGTGGAAGACCCGGCGCTTCGCCCACCTGGAACTGTTCTCGCACCTGGAGATGCCGCGCTGGGCGGCGATCTGGGATCTGCTGCGCACCGGCCTGCCGATCGGCATCACCGTGCTGATGGAGGGCGGGTTGTTCATCGTCACCGCGCTGTTGATCGGCCGGCTGGGGGCAACCGAGGCGGCCTCGCACCAGATCGCGATCAACGTGGCGCAGCTGTGCTTCATGATCCCGATGGGCGTGGCCGAAGCCACCACCGTGCGCGTCGGCCATGCGGTGGGCAGCGGCAACGGACCCGGCGTGCGCCGCGCGTCGATCGCCGGGCTGCTGATCATCCTGGGCACGCAGACGCTGTCGGCGCTGGTGCTGCTGTTCGGGCACGACGCCATCGTCGGCGTCTACACCGCCGACCTGGGCGTGGCCGCGCTGGCCTCCACCCTGCTGCTGTATGCCGCCGCGTTCCAGTTCCCCGACGGCATCCAGGTGCTTTCGGCCGGCGCCCTGCGCGGGCTGAAGGACACCCGCGTGCCCATGTTCATCGCCATGTTTTCTTACTGGGGGCTGGGCATGCCGCTCGGGGCCGGGCTGGGCCTGGGCCTGGGCATGGGGCCGCAGGGCATGTGGCTGGGCCTGATCCTGGGCCTCACCGCCGCGGCGATCCTGATGGCGTGGCGGCTGCGTGTCAGCAGCCGCCGTGTCGGAAACGGTCTGGCGGATGGCATCACCTAAACCCGGCCTGACGGCCCCCTTACTTGTGTCCGATGCCGCCCTGTGCGGCAGCGGCTATGCTGGTACCACGGCAAGAAGCCAATTGGAGTTTTCCCCATGAACCAACCCGTGCGTCGCAATCCCGTCGCCAGCTTCTTCATCGGGCTGTGGGATGTGATGAACTTTACCCGCAGGCTGATCCTCAACCTGCTGTTCTTCGGCCTGCTGTTCCTGATCCTGGTCCTGTTCGTGGTGGCCATGGGCAAGGGCGCCAGCAGCAACCGCGCGCTGCAGGACCGCACCTCGCTGGTGATCGCGCCCGAAGGTCGCCTGGTCGAGCAGTTCAGTGCGGACCCGGTCAGCCGGGCGCTTGCCAAGGCCATTGGCGACAACAGTGCCGAAGAAGTGCAGCTGCGCGACCTGATCCGTGCGCTGGATGCGGTACGCGAAGACAAGAAGATCGAACGGGTGGTGCTGCAGCTGGACAAGCTGCAGCCGAGCGGTTTTGCCTCGATGCGCGAAGTGGCCGCCTCGCTGCAGGCGGTGCGTGCCGCCGGCAAGCAGGTCGTGGCCTACAGCGACAACATGAGCCAGTGGCAGTACCTGCTGGCCGCGCAGGCCGATGAGATCTACCTCGACCCGATGGGCGGGGTGGTGCTGGAGGGCCTCGGCCGCTATCGCCAGTACTTCCGTACCGGCCTGCAGGACAAGCTGGGCGTGGACGTGCATCTGTTCAAGGTGGGCGAATACAAGTCCGCTGCCGAACCGTATGTGCTCGATGCCGCTTCGCCGCAGGCCAAGGAAGCCGACCTGTTCTGGATGAACGACGTATGGCAGCGCTACCTGGCCGATATCGCCAAGGCACGCAAGCTGGACGCCGCGCAGCTGGCCGCCGGCATCGACACGATGCCCGAAGGCATCGCCGCCGCCGGCGGCGACCTGGCCAAGTTCGCGTTGCAGCAGAAGCTGGTGGATGGCCTGAAGACCCGCGAGGAAGTCGAGGACCTGCTGGCCGACCGTGGCGTGGCCGACGAAGACGCCGACGGCGGCTTCCGCAACATCGACCTGGACGGTTACCTGGCCCAGCTCGACCTGCGCCGCTCGCCGGTGGACTCGCGTCCGCAGGTGGCGGTGGTGGTGGCCTCGGGCGAGATCGCCGGCGGCGACCTGCCGGCGGGCCGGGTCGGTGGCGAATCGACCTCCGCCCTGCTGCGCGAAGCGCGCGACGACGACAACGTGAAGGCCGTGGTGCTGCGCGTGGACTCGCCGGGCGGCGAGGTGTTCGCGTCCGAACAGATCCGCCGTGAAGTGGTGGCGCTGAAGGCGGCGGGCAAGCCGGTGGTGGTGTCGATGGGCGACCTGGCCGCTTCGGGCGGTTACTGGATCAGCATGAATGCCGACCGCATCTATGCCGATCCGTCGACCATCACCGGGTCGATCGGCATCTTCGGCATGATCCCCAACCTGTCGCGTTCGCTCGACAAGATCGGCGTGCATACCGACGGCGTGGGCACCACCCGTTTCGCCGGTGCGTTCGACATCACCCGGCCGATGGATCCGGCGGTGGGCCAGGTGATCCAGTCGGTGATCAACAAGGGCTATGCCGATTTCACCGGCAAGGTGGCCGATGCGCGCAACAAGCCGGTCGAGGCGGTGGATGAAGTCGCCCGTGGCCGTGTGTGGAGTGGTGCGCAGGCCAAGGAGCGGGGTCTGGTCGACGCCTTTGGTGGGCTGAAGGACGCGGTCGCCGATGCGGCCACCCGCGCCAAGCTGGGCGGTCCGGACAAGGTGCGCGTGCGTTACATCGAAAAGGCCGCCACCCCGTTCGCACAGTTCCTCAGTGGCTTCGCCGGCACCCACGCCGGGGCCTGGATGCTGGGCGAAACGGGCATGGCGCGGATGATGCTGGCCCGGTCGATGCCGGAAGTGGACACCCAGCTGCGCTTCGTCGAAGACGCCGCCCGCGATCCCCGCGGCAGCGCCCCGGTGAAGGCATTGGCTTACTGCTTCTGCGGGTTCTGATGGCGGATCACGACCAACGGTCGTGATCTACCCGATGCGATTGTCCCGGTAGGTCACCACCGTGGGTGGTGACGCGCTTCAACAGGAAACCCGGCCAAGGCCGGGTTTTTTGTTGCTGGCGTCCTGGCGGCTAGAGAATTGCCTGCAGGCCCTTGTCCGCGATGACATTCAGAAGCTTGAGAGCGGGTCCGGTGGGGTGGGTCTCTCCCTGCTCCCATTTGCGAACGGTCGACGCTGACGTGTGCAGGTGTAATGCGAACACCGGTTGGCTGAACTTCAACACTGCCCGGAGCTGTCTGATGTCGGCAGCGCTGAAGTTTCGGACAGGCGGCGGGCAAAGCGCGTCGAATTCACGCATCGTCACTTTGTTGATTGCCCCCGCTTCAACGAGCGCGGCAAGGTCACTGCGCAGGGTCTCGACAATCTTGCTCACAACGTACCTCCAATAGAACGCCAGCCTGGGATAAAACCCGGCAAAAGCCGGGTTTGTAGCCAGTGCAGACCCCGTGTGGCTTGTCGAACTAGCGATCGGCTTCGACTTCGTCGGCGGCGCGGGTGTCGGGTGCTTTCTCCAGCGTGTCGCGCGCGGCCTTGGCCTTGTCCAGTGGCTGCTGCATGGCGTCACGCAGCGCCGTGGCCTGCGGTTCGGGTGGCGTGTCCGGTGCCGGCGGCACCGGGCGATTGCAGCCGCACACGGCGAGCACGGCCAGCAACGGCAGGGCGGAACGGATCAGCATGGCAACCTCGCGGGCAAGCCCAGGGAAACGCAGTGTCGCACCGCTTTGCCAGCCCGTGTGTGATGGGGTGCGCCGCACGGGCATGGGGGGTTATCCTCCCCGCAGCGTTGGATGCGGTATCCGGCGTAGGACGTACAGGGCCGTGGCCCAGGGCAGGAGAAGCAGGTGAGCGCGCAGCGTTGGCGACTGGATGGACAAACCGCATTGATCACCGGGGCCAGTGCCGGGATCGGCCTGGCGATCGCCCGGGAACTGCTGGGGTTCGGGGCCGACCTGCTGATCGTCGGCCGCGATGCGGACGCATTGGAGATGGCGCGCGATGAGCTGGCCGACGCCTTTCCCGACCGGGAGATCCACGGCCTGTCCGCCGACGTGTCCGACGACGAAGACCGTCGCGAGATCCTGGACTGGGTGGAGGACCACAGCGATGGCCTGCACCTGCTGATCAACAACGCCGGCGGCAACATCACCAAGGCGGCCACCGAATACACCGAAGACGAATGGCGGGGGATCTTCGAGACCAACCTGTTCTCGGCCTTCGAGCTGTCACGTTACGCGCATCCCCTGCTGGCGCGCCATGCCGCGTCGGCCATCGTCAATGTCGGCAGCGTGTCCGGCCTCACCCACGTGCGCAGCGGCGCGGTGTACGGCATGACCAAGGCCGCCATGCACCAGATGACGCGCAATCTGGCCGTGGAGTGGGCTGAAGACGGCATCCGGGTGAACGCCGTGGCGCCCTGGTACATCCGCACCCGGCGCACCTCCGGCCCGCTAGCCGATCCGGACTACTACGACCAGGTGATCGACCGCACTCCGATGCGACGTATCGGGGAGCCCGAGGAAGTTGCAGCGGCCGTGGGCTTCCTGTGCCTGCCTGCGGCCAGTTACGTCACCGGCGAATGCATCGCGGTGGACGGCGGTTTCCTGCGTTACGGGTTTTAAAGCGGCACGGCACAGCTGCTCTCGGCCAGCACGGCCTGCAGGCGCTCGCGTTCGGCGGCGGCGGCGGCGGCGTTGCCCGGCGAGGCGAAGCGCTCGCGGCCGCGCGCGTCGCGGAAACGTTGCTGCCACGCATTGCAGCGCTGCGCTTCGTCGATCGGCGTGCAGGCGTCGCGCACCACTTCGCAGCTGGCGGCGTTGGCCGGCGTGCGCCCGCCCAGGCCGGTGACCGCGAGCAGTTCGCAATGCGGTGGCGCGGGCTCGCGCTCATGCAGGTAGCGCCCGCCGTCCCGGCCCTGGCACTGGAAGATCTCCGGCAGTGGCGGCTTCGGCACGCCATCGACCGGAATATCATCGCCCGGCTTGGGCAGGTTGGCGCTGTCCAGGATCGCAGTGCCGGTGGGCACCACGTAGGCTTCTGAAATGGCACGCTCGATGGGCCTGGCCTTACCCGGCACCTGCGGCGGCAGCGGCGTGGGTGGGTCGGGCAGCGTCGTTGGTGCCTGCTGCGGTACCGGCACTGGCGCCGGCGGCGGCGTGGGGCCGGTAGATACCGTTACCTCGGTGCGTGCGGGAGCGGCATTCATCCGCTGGATGACCTGGTGGCTGCCGCCCGGGCAGGGCGTGCCCTGGACGGTGACCTTGTCATTGGCATCGGTACAGCGGAACACGATGCCGTCATCGGCCATTGCCGACGACCACGCCACGCACAGCAACAGGAGCCACCCGGTTTTCATCTGCGCAGGATACAAGATTCGCACCGAGCGTCAGCGGCAGTCGCGGTCCAGCCGTGCATCCACCCCGCGCTGTTCGCGGCTGATCGCATCGCGTTCGCTCTGCAGCGCGCTGTTGTAGCGGCGTACCAGTTCCCAACGCCGGTCGCTCAGGATCGAACAGACTTCGCTGGCCGGCAGGGGGTGGCACGCATCGCGCACCAGCACGTTGCCGGCGGGCACCACCACGTCCTGGTAGGTGCCCGGATAGGCCGCACCTTCGCTGTGCCACTGCGTGCTGCCGCTGCCCACGCTGATGCTGCCGCCCCCGCGGGAGCCGCCGCCGGACACCGTCAGCGAGCCGCCGCTGGCGGTCACCGAACCGCTGCCCATCGGGGCGATCGGCGGCAATGGGCGGGGTCCAGGGCCCGGGCCAGGGCCGGGATGGATGCCGCCGGGCCGGCGTCCGGGAATCCAGGCGCTGGTCCACACCGGCACCCAGCGCGGATTGCCCTCGCTGGTTTCGCTGGTATAGCGGCTGCCGTCGTCGCGGATGCACTCGTACATCGGCTGCGGTGGCTGCACCTGCACGTAGCGCACCTCGCGCTCGGGTGCTGCCGGCGCCGGCGCGGCAGGGTCACGGTCGCTGCGCACCACGCGCGGCGCCGGATCGCGCGGCCGCTGCATTTCCCTCACTTCCTGGCGGCCGTCGCGGCAAGGCGCGTCCTGCAGGGATACCGCCCCGGTGCTGCCCACGCAGCGGTAGACACGCAGGCTGCTGTCCTGCGCCGCCAGCGGGGCGCTGCACAGCAGCAACAGGTACAGCGGGAGGGCAGGATGTGGGCGCATGGCCGCAGTGTGCAGCCTGGGCTGTGCAGGCGCAAAGAACGCCCTGTGGCTCAGCTGCGCAGGACGTGGCCGGTGAGGGCGTCGCGGATCGGGGTGGGTTGTTCCAGCCCGCCGGTAGCGCCATCGACCCGCCCGTCCAGGTCGCGCAGCAGGTTCGGGTCCAGTTCGTCACGGCTGCGCGCCGGCGGCTGGCCGGCCAGGTTGGCGCTGGTGGACACCAGCGGCCCGCCCCAGGCCCGGCACAAGGCCGCCACCACGGGATGCGCGCTGATCCGCACGGCAATGCCGCTGTGTTCGCCGGTGATCCAGCGCGGCGCGCGCGGGCCGGCCGGCAGGATCCAGGTATGCGCGCCGGGCCAGCTGGCCAGCACCTCGGCGCGGCGCTCGGCCGGCAGTGCGTCAATGTCGACCCACCCGTCCAGCTGCGGCAGGTCGGCAGCGGCCAGGATCATGCCTTTCTCGACCGGGCGCTGCTTGAGCTGCAGCAGCTTCAGCACGGCATCCTGGTTACCCGGATCGCAGCCCAGCCCCCACACCGCTTCGGTCGGGTAGGCGATGACAGCGCCGGCGCGCAGGGCGGCGGGGGCGGTAGCTATGGTGAGTTCTTTCATGGCGGGGACCGTTCCGCTGTGTCGGGTTTACGCCCGACCAACGGTCGGGCGCTACCTGTCTCAGGCCTTCCTGGTGGCGGTCTTTTTGGTTACTGCCTTCTTGGCAGCCGCCTTTTTTGCGGCGGCCTTCTTCGTTGTCGCCTTCTTGGCAGGCGCTTTCTTCGCGGCCGCCTTCTTCGGTGCCGCTTCCTTCTTTACGGCGGCCTTCTTGGCCACGACCTTCTTGGCGGCCTTCTTGCCGAAGCCCTTGCGCACCGGCTTGCCGGTTTCTTCCATGAGCTGCTGCACTTCGGCCAGGGTCAGCGACGCGGGTTCGCGATCCTTGGGAATCTTGCCGTTCATCTTGCCGTCGCTCAGGTACGGGCCGAAGCGGCCATTCAATACCTGGATCTCGCTGCCATCGAATTCCTTGATGATCCGGTTGCGGGCGATCTCTTCCTTCTCTTCGATCAGGAACACCGCGCGGGCCAGGTCGATGGTGTAGGGGTCGTCTTCCTTCTTCAACGAGGCATAGGTGCTGCCGCGCTTGGCGAAGGGACCGAACCGGCCGATGCCGACGCTGACGTCCTCGCCCTTGTCCTCGCCGAGTGCACGCGGCATCAGGAACAGCTCCAGCGCGTCCTCCAGGCTGATGGTGTGCATCGACTGGCCCGGGCGCAGCGACGCGAACTTCGGCTTCTCCTCGGCGTCTTCGGCGGTGCTGCCAATGGCCGCGTACGGTCCGAACCGGCCCAGGCGCACGCTCACCGGCTTGCCCGTCTTCGGGTCGGTTCCGAGCTCGCGCGCGCCGCTGGCCTCGGCCCGGTCGACCGATTCCTTCTTCTCTTCCACCAGCTTGTTGAAGGGGTCCCAGAACCGGGCCATCAACGGGATCCAGTCTTCTTCGCCGCGCGATACCGCGTCGAGCTCGTCTTCCAGCTTGGCGGTGAAGTCGTAGTCCACGTACTGGGTGAAGTGGCTGGACAGGAATTTGGAGACCGCACGGCCGACGTCGGAGGGCCGGAAGCTGCGGCCTTCCATTTCAACGTATTTGCGGAACAGCAGGGTCTGGATGATCGACGAATACGTCGAGGGACGGCCGATGCCATATTCTTCCAGCGCCTTGACCAGCGCCGCTTCGGTGAAGCGAGGCGGCGGCTGGGTGAAGTGCTGTTCGGCGAGGATGCGGTCCAGCGGCACGCGGTCGCCCGGCTTCATCGCCGGCAGCTTGCGGCCTTCGTCGTCGTCCTCGGCGCTCTTGTTGTCCTTGCCCTCTTCGTACACGGCCAGGAAGCCGGGCACCACCACGGTCGTGCCGCTGGCACGGAACACGTGCTCGCTGCCGGCGGAGAGGTCGACACTGACGGTGTTGAGCGTGGCCGGAATCATCTGGCTGGCCACGGCGCGCTTCCAGATCAGCTCGTACAGCTTGCGCTCGTCGTCGGTGAGGTAGCGCGAGACCTGCGCCGGGGTCCGCAGGGCCGAGGTCGGGCGCACCGCTTCGTGCGCTTCCTGGGCGTTCTTGGACTTGGTCTGGTAGGTATTGGGCTTGTCCGGGAGCGCGGCAATGCCGTAGTCGCGGGCGATCACGTCGCGGATCTCGGCCAGCGCGTCCTGCGACAGGCTGACCGAGTCGGTACGCATGTACGAAATCAGGCCCACGGTGCCTTCGTCGCCGATCGCCACGCCTTCATACAGCTTCTGCGCCACCTGCATGGTCTTGCGGGTGGTGAAGCCCAGCTTGCGCGAGGCTTCCTGCTGCAGCGTGGAGGTGGTGAACGGAGCCGCCGGGCGCCGCTTGCGCTCCTTGCTGGCCACGTCGGTGACGTGCAGCGAGCCCTGCGCCGCCTGCTGGATGCGCAGGCGGGCGGCTTCGGCGGTGTCGCCGTCGGTCACGGTGAACTGTTCGAACTTCTGCCCGTCCAGCTTGATCAGGCGCGCATTGAAGTGCTGCGAGGGATGCGCGCAGGCGGCATCGATGCTCCAGTACTCACGCGCGATGAAGGCTTCGATCTCTTCCTCGCGCTCGACGATCATGCGCAGCGCCGGGCTCTGCACGCGGCCGGCGGACAGGCCGCGCTGGACCTTGCGCCAGAGCACCGGGGAGAGGTTGAAGCCGACCAGGTAATCCAGCGCGCGGCGCGCCTGCTGGGCATCGACCAGGTCGCTGGCGATGGCGCGCGGCTGGTTCATGGCTTCCTTGATCGCGCGCGGGGTGATCTCGGTGAAGACCACGCGCTGCATCGGCTTGTCCTTGACCAGCCCGCGTTCCTTCAGGATCTCGGCGATGTGCCAGCTGATCGCCTCACCCTCGCGGTCCGGGTCGGTGGCCAGGAAGATGTCGTCGGCGCTCTTGGCGGCCTTGGCGATGGCATCGACGTGCTTCTCGTTCTTGTCGATCAGGTCGTAGCGCATCGCGAAGTTGTTGTCGGGGTCGACCGCACCTTCCTTCGGAACCAGATCGCGCACATGCCCATACGAGGCCAGGACAGTGAAGTCCTTGCCGAGGTATTTGTTGATCGTCTTGGCCTTGGCGGGCGATTCGACGATGAGCAGGTGCTTGGGCATGTCGTTGATTTCTGTGGGCAGCAGCCCGGGGGAGGGCGCTAGGGTGGAGCAAAAGGCCGCATTAGTGAAGGGCAGCCGTCGATTTCCATAAACTGAACGCCCGGTTATGCGCCGGGCGTTCAGGTTCTGCGCCTGTTAGAGGAATCACGCCGGGGCCGCCCGTGTCAAGCGGCCGGGTGTGACGGCCGCTCAGGACATGGTGGAGGCAATGACCCCGAACATGGCGATCACCAGGCCGATGCTGGCCACGGTCAGGATCCCGCTGATGACCAGGATCACGATGGTCACCGTACCCAGGCCGCGCTCCTGGAACTCGGCGTTTTCGGTGAACGCCCACTTGTCCACCACCAGGGTGTCGCACAGCATGTCGTGCAGGGCCTGCTTGCGCTCGGTGAACGCGGCCATGATGAAGCCGATCATCAGGGTCAGGCTGCTCAGGATGAAGCCGAAGTAGCGACCGACGCCGCGCAGGAAGGTGATCCGCTCGCCATCGCTGCGCACCACCTTGATGCCCACGGCCATCTTGCCCAGGGTGGCGCCACCCTTGGAGGCGTGGAAGCCGGCGTAATAGCCGATGCCGATGACGAAACCGCCCAGCATCGCCACCATGCTCAGCGCCACCGCCAGGCTTTCGTTGCCGCTGGCCGCGCCGATCAGGTTGAACACCAGGCTGACCGGGACGTTGATGATGGCCACCACGATCGAGTCGAGGAAGTAGGCGGCATAACGTTTCCAGAAGCCGGCGTAGACCACGTCGCCGCCGGTGACCACGGCCGACCCGTAGCTGCCGGTGGCACCCGGCGCCGTGTAGGGCGAATGGGTGCCGCCACCGGTGCCGGGCAACGGCGCGGTGCCATTGTCGATGGCGGTGTAATCACCGCGCAGGTCGAAGCCGCTGCCCAGGTTCTCGGTTGCGCTGGTGAGGTTCTGCAGCTGCAGTTCCTCCACCGCTTCAGACACCGGCTTCCACTGCGGATAGCCCTCGCGCCAGACCAGTGTGGTCAGGCTGATGTCCCCCCGCTGGAAGCGCTGGCGAAGTTCTTCCACCGGCAACGGACCCTGGCGCTGCTGGCCTTCGGCGTAATACCACTCAGTCATTGCGTACTTCCCCTTCTGGATTCATCCGTAAATGTGAAGCTGCGGCTCAGCCGCGGCACTGCGTCGGAACATATTTGCTGTCCAGATCGCTGCTGCAGGTCCATTCCTGGCGTTGCATGTCGTACTCGAACCACAGCATTTTGCCATCCAGCGCGCGCTTGCCCGGCACCGCGAACTCCATTTCAATGCCGCATTTGTCTTCGCCGAAGCGGCCGATGCGCACTGCAGCGACATAGTCGGCGGCGTACGCGCCGGGGCTCTGGAAGCCGTCGTCGCCGTTGACCGGGCAGCGGTTGGTTTCCAGCGCGTACACGCTTACCTGGTTCTTCAGCGGCGAGACGATGGCCACTGCATTGGCCACTTTGGCGCGATGCACGTAATCGTTGTAGGCCGGCAGGGCGATCGCCGCCAGGATGGCGACCACCACCAGGAAGGCAACGCCCACCACCAGGCCGATCACCAGGCAGCCGGAGGTCTTCTTCGGCGGCGGCGCGGCGCGTGGGTAGGACGGGGCCGTGGCGTAGCCGGGTGCAGGACCGGGGGTGACCGCGCGCGGGTCGGGGGTGTCGAACCCTGGAATGCGCGGCGGGCTGGGCACGGCAGGCGCCGGGGGCGGGCCCACGGGCGGGGCTTCGGCGGCTGCATCCAGGCCGATTTCATCGGCCACGCTGCGCAGCGGCTGCCACTGTGGCAGCCCGTCGCGCCATACCAGCGTATCCAGCGCGATGCGGCTGGACTGGTACAGCGCGATCAACTCTTCAGACGTCAGCGGGCCGCGCTGCTGACGATTTCCTTCTGCATAGAACCACTGGCTCACTTTCCATTCCCCTGAATGCGCAAGGCGCCCAGTGTACGGTCAGTGAAGGGGTTCCGGTTCGTCCACGAACATCTGGGTTTCCATCCAGGCGTAGGCGGCCTCGGCGCCGGGCTGGTTGAACAGCACCATCAGCACCACCCACTTCAGGTCGTCCAGGTCCAGTTCGTCCTGGTCCAGGGCCATCGCCCGGTCCAGCACCAGCTCACGCTGGTTGGCGTCCAGGATGCCGTGCTGTTCCAGGAACATCAGGAAACCGCGGCCTTCCACGTCGAGCTTGTCCAGCTCCGGACCATGGAAAATACGCACGGGGCCATCGACCCGGGCCACGCTCACGGCGGGGCGCTGCTCGGCGAGGGCGTCGAGCCAGTCAAAGGCCTTGTTGATTTCGGTGGGGCTGAAGCCGGCCTGTATCAGGCTGTTCTGGAGGGTATCGCGGTCGCGGACGAGGTCCGCGTCTTCGCTGAAGTAGTGTTCAAACAGGTACAGCAGGACATCCAGAATGCTCTCTTTCATTGCCCCTCGGCCTGCGTCGACGACGCTGTGGAGGTGAAGAAACTAGGGTTTTCGACAGTAGCGGCCATGCCTGGCAACCACCTTTCCATCCAGTTCCATGATCAGCAGCATGGCCGACAGCTGCGTCGCCGTCAATCCGCTGCGCTGGATCAGTGAATCCATACCCGTTGGGTTTTCATCCAGCACGTTCCACAAGCGCTGGTAGTCGGGAGGGAGGAGGGGAGGAGGGGTGGGTGCCGCTGGCCCTGCCTGTTCAGTGGGGACATCCAGGCGCGAACGCAAGGCCTGGCCCAGCCGGGCGGCCACCGCGCCCAGTCCGGCGACCACCTCGGCCGGGGCTTCCACCAGCTGGGCGCCGTCGCGGATCAGCCGGTGGCAGCCCCGCGCGCGGGGGTTGCGCACCGAACCCGGCAGGGCGAACACCTCACGCCCGGCCTCGGCCGCCAGGCGCGCGGTGATCAGCGCCCCCGAGCGGAGCGCGGCTTCGATCACCAGCGTACCCAGCGTGAGCCCGGCGACGATCCGGTTGCGGGCCGGGAACTGGCCCGGGCGCGCGGCCGTGCCGGGCGGGTATTCACTCACGACCGCACCGCGGGCGGCAACCCGGGCCTGCAGATCGGCGTGGTGGGGCGGGTAGGCCAGGTCCAGCCCGGTGGCCACCACCGCCACGGTGCGTCCGCCAGCGGTATCCAGTGCCGCCTGGTGGGCCCGCGCATCCACCCCCGCGGCCAGCCCGCTGACCACGGCCAGGCCGCTGCGGGCCAGCGCGCCGGAGAATTCCGCTGCCAGTTCGGCACCGCTGGGCGAGGGCGTGCGGCTGCCGACCACGGCCACGCCGGGGTGCCACAGCGCGGCAGGGTCGCCGTCAATGAACAAGGCCAACGGCGCGGTGTCGAGCTCGCGCAGCAGGGACGGGTAGTCGGCATCGCCAACCGCGAGCAGGTGTCGACCGGGGTGTTCAAGCCAGGCCAGGCCGCGGGCAAGCGCGCGCGGTTCGGGCAGGGCGAACAGGGCACGCTGCTCGGGTGTGCACCCGGCGGCGCGCCAGGCGGACGGGCCGGCCCGCAGGGCGCAGGCGGGGTCGTCGAAGCGGGACAGCAGCAGGCGGCGCGGGGCGATGGCGCCCCCGGCCAGGACCAGGCGCAGCAGGGCCTCGGTGGAACAGTTCAGTTCGGCAGGCATCCGCTCAGGCTAGCCCGCATACGAAAACGGCGCCCTGGGGCGCCGTCGCGTTGTTACGTAGGGTTTTGCGGTTATTGCGCGTCGGGGTGCTTGGCCGAATAGCCCACCAGCACCGGCTTCACGCCCTGCATCACCAGCGCATAGCTGACCTTGTCGAAGGTGCGGAACACCATCGCATGCGCGGCGTACTCATCCGGCAGCGAGACGCGACCGGCACCCGGGGTAAGCGAGTCGTCCATCCGCGAGGAGTTCGGGTACTTCATGCGGTGGGCCACGTGGCGGCCCTGGCGCCACAGCGACACCACGGTGCCGTTGTCGATGCCATTGGCGCTGCCGGCCGAGATCGCGATGACGTCGCGCGGGCCGCCGGACAGGTACATGTCGGTCACCGCCAGCACGCGCATGTCCAGGCCTTCGGTCTGGGCGGCGGGTGCGTGCGGGAAGAACTGCAGGTCGTACGGGGTGGCCTCCACCGGCACCAGGCGGTCGCCGGCGCGCACTTCACGCCCGTCGACCCGGCCCTGCAGCGCCAGCGTGGTCACTTCGGACGTGCCGTCGGGCACCTTCACCACCGTGCCCACGTTCAGCTGGGCCAGCTCGTAGCCCAGCATCTCGTTGCGCTTGCTCGGCGCGGCCACGAAGTTCTTCCACAGGTTGCCGCTGCCCGGGGTGACGTCGCCATTGGCGGTCAGGTCCTCGGTCGGTTTGGGCAGCGAGTAGCGCACGGTCGGGCGGACCACGGCCCAGCGCTGGCCCACTTCAGCACCGTCCAGGCCACGCACGTAGGCGGTCTGCCCGGTGGTCGCGCGCAGGCGGTTGTCTTCCAGCGCCACCACGTAGGGCAGCGAGTCGATCTCGTCCACCACGCTGAGCTGCTTCAGGAACGGTTCGATCTGCCCCAGCGGCAATGCGTTGATGGGCTGTTCCTGGCGCGGGCCGGGCTGGGCCACGACACGGTCCAGGTAGGCCAGGCTCAGCACGTCGCCCGGGTAGATCAGGTGCGGGTTCTTGACCTGCGGGTTGGCCTGCCAGATTTCCGGCCACAGCCACGGCTTTTTAAGGAAGCGCGCGGAAATGTCCCACAAGGTATCGCCCTTCTGGACGACGTAGGTTTCCGGGTGCCCGCCATTCACTTCAACGGCGGTAGCATAGGTAGCGACGGTCAGCATCGCGACGGCGATGACCGTACGAGTTTTTTCAAACATAGGTGTGGTGCCTGATTCCCCAACAGGTTCGAGCACTATAGTCCAGAAACCGGGGCGCAAGGCAAGCGTTGGCGATAGAATTGCGACGTACGCCGCTTTAAGGGCGCCCCCAAACGGTATTTGCCATGGCCATCCTGCCCATTCTTGAGTTCCCGGACCCGCGCCTGCGCACCAAGGCGGTGCGGATCGACGCTGCCGAAGTGACCACCCCGTCCTTCCAGACCCTGCTGGACGACATGTTCCAGACCATGTACGACGCCCCCGGCATCGGACTGGCCGCGTCCCAGGTGGACGTGCACAAGCGTTTCATGGTGATCGACGTCAGCGAAGAGAAGAACACCCCGCTGGTGTTCATCAATCCGGAGATCGTCGCCAGTGAAGGTGGCCAGGTCTACCAGGAAGGGTGCCTGTCGGTGCCGGGCATCTTTGCCGACGTGACCCGTGCCGACACCATCACCGTGCGCTTCCTGGACCGCCAGGGCGCGGCCCAGGAACTGACCACCGACGGCCTGCTGGCCGTGTGCGTGCAGCACGAGATGGATCATCTGGATGGCAAGCTGTTCATCGATTATCTCTCCCCGCTCAAGCGCGAGATGGTCCGCAAGAAGCTCGCCAAGTCGCGCAAGCACGTTGCCTGACCTGGCCACGGACGTGGCCGCGCGGGATGCCCGCGCGCCGCGACCGGTTGTTTCGGCGCCGTGATCCGGCGCCGTTTTTCTATCTGCAAGTGGGAGCGCCATGAAGATTGTCTTTGCCGGAACGCCTGAGTTCGCCGTGTCATCGCTGCGCGCTGCCGCGCGCCACCACGAGGTGGTGGCGGTGTATACCCAGCCGGATCGCCCGGCGGGCCGCGGCCGCGGGGTGATGCCGTCACCGGTGAAGCTGGAGGCGATCGCCCGCGGCATTCCGGTGTTCCAGCCCGAGTCACTGAAGACCGCCGAGGCCCAGCAGCAGCTGCGCGACCTGCAGCCGGACCTGATGGTGGTGGTGGCCTATGGGCTGATCCTGCCCAAGGCGGTGCTGGCCATTCCCACCCACGGCTGCTGGAACGTGCATGCCTCGCTGCTGCCGCGCTGGCGCGGTGCTGCGCCGATCCAGCGTGCGATCCAGGCCGGCGATGCCGAAACCGGTGTGTGCCTGATGCAGATGGACGCCGGCCTGGATACCGGTCCGGTGCTGCTGCGCCAGCACACACCGATCCAGAGCGGCGAACTGGGCGGGTCGCTGCACGACCGCCTGGCCGAGCTGGGTGCGCAGGTGCTGTCCGACGGCCTGGGCCTGCTGCGCGCTGGCCTCAAGCCGATCGCGCAGCCGCAGCCGGAGCAGGGCGTGACCTACGCGCACAAGCTGGACAAGGCCGAAGCACGGCTGGACTGGTCCGGCGACGCCCAGGCGCTGGAGCGCACCGTGCGCGCCTTCAACCCGTGGCCGATTGCCGAAGCGCAGCTGGCCGGCGAGCGGGTACGCATCCATGGCGCGGTGGCCCTGGAGGACAACCAGGGCAGGGCCCCCGGCACCCTGCTGGCCGCCGGCCGCGAAGGCATCGACATCGCCTGCGGCCAGGGCGCGTTGCGCCTGCGGGTGCTGCAGCGCGAGGGCGGCAAGGCGATCACCGCGGCCGACTACCTCAATGCGCGTCGCGACCTGGTCGCAGGTGGCTGAGATGGCACAGCCCCGCGCACGCCAATCCTTGTCCGCGCTGGCCCCGGGCGTACCCACGCGCGTGCTGGCCGCGCGCGTGCTGGCCCAGGTGATCGGCCGTGGCCGTTCGCTCAAGGCCGAACTGAACACCGCACTGCCCAGCCTGGACGACAGCCGCGACCGCGCCCTGCTGGAAGCCCTGTGCTTTGCCGTGCTGCGCCGGCGCAACGCGTACGACGCGGCGCTGGCGCAGTGGATGGAGCGCCCGCTCGGCGCCCGCGACGAGGACCTGCGTGCCCTGCTGCTGGTGGGTTTCGCCCAGCTCGATGCGCTGGACCTGCCCGCGCATGCCGCGCTGTCGGCCACGGTCGAGGCCGCGCGCGCGCTGGGCCGGGAGCGCCAGGCCGGCATGGTCAACGCGCTGCTGCGCCGCGCCCAGCGCGAGGGCATTCCGGCAATGCCGGCACGCGACGCCTTCCCGAAGTGGCTGGCCGAGCAGATCGAGCAGGACTGGCCCGACCAGGCCGACGCCATCTTCAATGAAAGCCTGCAGCCGGCGCCGTTGTGGCTGCGGGTGAACCGCCAGCAGGGCAGCCGCGAGGCGATGCTGGAGCGCCTGCAGGCGGCCGCGATCGCAGCCGACACCACCGACCTGGGCGCCGACGCGATCCGGCTGCCGGTGCCGGTGGCCGTGGCCTCGCTGCCCGGCTTCGCCGACGGCGCGCTGTCGGTGCAGGACCTGTCGGCGCAGCAGGTCGCCGATGCGCTGGCGCCGCGCCCGGGTGCACGCGTGCTGGATGCGTGTGCCGCGCCAGGCGGCAAGTCGGCGCACCTGCTGGAGCGCGACCCCGGCCTGCGCCTGCTGGCGCTGGACATCGACCCGCGCCGGCTCAAGCGCATCAGCGATACCTTCGCCCGCACCGGAGTGGGCGAACACGCCCAGGTGCGCGCGGCCGACGCCACCGACCCGGCCAGCTGGTGGGACGGCGAACCCTTCGATGTGATCCTGCTCGACGCGCCCTGTTCGGCCACCGGCATCATCCGCCGCCAGCCCGACGTGCTGCTGCATCGCCGCGCCACCGACATTCCGGCGCTGGTCGGGTTGCAGGCCCGCCTGCTGGATGCGTGTTTCGGCATGCTCGCCCCCGGCGGCACCCTGCTGTACGCGACATGCTCGATCCTGCGCGAAGAGAACCAGTTCCAGGTCGAGGCCTTCCTGCAGCGCACCCCGCGGGCGGGGTTCCTGCCACTGGGTGACGCCTACGGCCACGATTCCTGGGCCGGTCGCCAGCGCCTGCCGGGCGAGCAAGGGGCTGACGGCTTCTTCTACGCGCGTCTGCTGAAGAAGGGGTGATCCTGCCCGGTTAGAATCGCGCCATGCTGAAAACACGCCAATCCCGGGAGTTCTGGTTGCTGGCCCTGATGGCGCTGCTGGTGCTGGGCGCCGGGCTGGGCATGCGCGACCCCTGGCCGTCCGACGAGCCGCGCTTCGCGCTGGTCGCCAAGCAGATGGTGCTGAGCGGGGACTGGCTGTTCCCGCACCGCGGTACCGAGCTCTACTCGGACAAGCCGCCCATGCTGATGTGGCTGCAGGCCACCCTGTACACGTTGCTGCGCGACTGGCGGGTGGCGTTCCTGCTGCCCACGCTGCTGGCCTCGCTTGGCACGCTGGCCTGCGTTTACGACCTTGGCCGCCGCTTGTGGACGCGCAAGGTGGGGCTGTATGCCGCTTGGGCGCTGCTGTTCGCGGTGCACTTCACCTTCCAGGCCAAGAAGGCGCAGATCGACCCGCTGGTGGTGTTCTTCATCACCCTGGCCAACTACGGGCTGCTGCGCCACCTGCTGTGCGGGCCGGCCTGGCGCTGGTGGTGGCTGGGCTGGTTCGCGGCCGGGCTGGGGGTGATCACCAAGGGCGTGGGCGTGCTGGCCTTGTTCATGCTGGTGCCGGCGCTGGTCGCGGTGGCGCTGGGCTGGCCGCGCGTGCGCCTGGACCTGCGCAACTGGCGGTTCTGGCTGGGCCCACTGGCGTTCGCGCTGGCCGTGGCGCTGTGGCTGGTGCCGATGGTGCTGGCCGCCACCAGCAGCGGCTCGGCCGAGTACCGCGCCTACATGAACGACATCCTGTTCCGGCAGACCGCCAAGCGTTACGCGCAGTCCTGGGACCACCACCAGCCCTGGTGGTACTTCCTGGCCACCATGCCGTCGATGTGGATTCCCGCTTTCCTGCTGGTGCCCTGGGCGATTCCGGCGTGGTGGCGGCGCCTGCGGCGACGTGACCCCCGCTACCTGCTGCTGCTGGGCTGGTGGCTGCTGATCGTGCTGTTCTTCTCGATCCCGCACGGCAAGCGTGACGTCTACATCCTGCCGGCGCTGCCGATGTTCTGCCTGGCGCTGGCGCCGCTGCTGCCCGGGCTGCTGCGCCGGCGTGACGTGCAGTGGGTGCTGGGCGGGTTTGCCGCGTTGCTCACCCTGGCCCTGCTGGGCGTGGGCGTGGCCATGCTGGGGGGCGAGCCGGGCTTCGAGCGCAGGTGGATCCTGGAGCGGGGCATCGACACGTCGGTGACCGCCGCGCTGGGATGGGTGGGCGTCGCCCTGGGCAGCTGGGGCGTGGTCAGCCTGCTGTTCGCCGGCCCACGCCGCTTCCACCTGGCGGTGATGTCGATCCTGGCCCTGGCCTGGGTGGCCTATGGCCTGGTGGGCTACCCGCTGTTCAATGATTCGAGTTCGGCACGGGGGCTGATGCACCAGGTAGGCGAGCGGATCGGCCCGGCAGGAGAACTGGCGCTGGTCGGCTGGAAGGAGCAGAACCTGCTGATGTCCGACCGCCCGGTGCGGACCTTTGGTTTCAAGCGGCGCTGGTATCTGCAGCTGCAGGACGGCGTGACCTGGCAGGCCGAGGCGCCTGAACGGCGCTGGCTGCTGGTGCAGCAGGCGGCGCTGCTGGCGTGCGTGGACCGCAGCCAGGCCGAGCGGGTGGGCGTGGCCAACCGGCGCGGCTGGTGGCTGGTGCCGGCGCGGGCCTTTGTTGGACCGTGCGAACCCAGTGCGGTGGACCTGGCCCGGATCCGCCGGGAGCAGGGCAAGGAAGACGGGGAGGAGTAGCCGCGCGCTCATGGATCATTCCCGACCGATCAGCCACAATGCCGACCGCTCTGCCCTACTCGCACCGAACGTGAACAACCCGCTTTCCCGTCCTGCCGGCGTCAACCCAATCCTGGCGTGGTTGTTCACCGGGGCGCTGGGGCTTTCGCCGGTGCTGCTGATGTCGACCATGGACGGGGGCAGCGCGGGCTATTACGGGCTGGTGCTGCTCAGCTTCATCGTGCTGGCCTGGGTACGCCGCCCGACGCAGGGCGCACGCTGGTGCGACAACCGCCGCGACTACCTATGGATGGTGGCGGGCATGGCCGTGATGCTGCTGGGGGTGCTCACCAGCCTGGTGGTGCACGGCATCTGGAAGGGGTCGGAAGTCGAAAAAGCGGTGCGCTTCCTCAGCGTGGGCTTGATCCTGGCCGCCGCGCTGCGGATTCCGCGCCACATCCTGGCGCACGCCTCGCTCGGCCTGCTGGGAGGGATCTGGTACGCGGTGATCAACGTGGCCTGGCTGGTGCTGAGCACCGGCGAACGTCCGGCGACCCGGCAGTTCAACGCGGTCACCTACGGCGACCTGACCCTGCTGTTCTCGATGATCGCCTTCCTGCTGCTGGGCCTGCGCATCACCCGCTTCCGCCGCACCGAATTCGCGCTGAAGCTGGTCAGCGGCATCGCCGGGATCGGCGCGTTCCTGGCGACCCAGACCCGCGGCGGCCTGTTGGCCATTCCCTGTTTCCTGTTCATCGCCATGCTGGTCCAGGGTCGGCGCATGACCCGCCTGAAGCTGCTGGCGGCGGCGGTGCTGCTGGGCATGGCCGGGCTCATCGTGGCCAGCGACGCTTCGATGCGCGAGCGCATCCACCTGGGGGTCAGCGAATACGACCAGTGCCAGGTGGCCCACCTTTCCGACACCTCGGTGTGCATCCGCCTGCAGCTGTGGAGCGCGGCCGGGCACATGATCCGCAGCGAACCGGTGTTCGGCATCGGCGGCGGCGACCGCTTCCGCGAAGAACTGGCCAAGCTGGCCGAGTCCAAGCAGGTCACTCCCACGGTGGCACGCGACTTCGGTGAAACCCACAACGACCTACTGTACTTCCTGGCCACCTACGGGGTGCTCGGTGGACTGGGGCTGGTGCTGCTGTACATCGCACCGGGCTGGCTGTTCGCGCGCCGCCTGCGGCTGGACATGACCGACCGGCCCACCCGCCTGTTCGCCGGTGCCGGGCTGATGATCTGCGTGGGCTTTGCGGTGTTCGGCATCACCGAGATGATGTTCCGCGACATGCGTACCGCCTCGTTCTACGCCACCTGGATCGCGTTCTTCCTGGCCCTGTCGGACCCCCTGCGCCTGCGCACCAGCACCGACCGGTAGAGCCGACGTGTAGAGCCGACGTGTAGAGCCGACTGTTAGTCGGCTGCCCCACCCAACACCGCCACATAACTGGCTTCAGTCAACGCACTGAACGTCTCCAACCCGAACGCGTCCACCGCATGCGCGCGCGCGGCCTGGCCAACGGCCGGCAATGTCTGCCGCTGCTCATACAGCGCCACCACCTGCGCGGCGATGGCTGCCACGTCGCGCACCGGCACGATCCAGCCGGTGCGTCCGTGTTCGATGTTCTCCGGCAACCCGGCGTAGTCGCTGACCATCACCGGCTTGCCCATCGCCATCATTTCCCGGCAGGCGAAGGAGATGGTTTCCACGTCGTAGGACAGCACGAAGCCGGCATCGCCACTGGCCACGAACGGGCGGATATCGTCCAGCAGGCCGGCGAAGTGGACCTGCGCGGCCACCCCCAGCTGCTCCACTTCGGCTACCAGGCGTGGGTCCGGGTCGCGTCCGGCCACGGCCATGTGCACCTTGCCGTGCAGCGGTGCGGGCAGGCGGGCGATCGCGCGGGCCAGGTCGATCCAGCCCTTGTGGCCGTCGGTACCGGCGTTGCTCACCAGCACCAGCGCCTCGGGGTCGTGCGTCCAGCGCGCGCGCAGCGCCGCCCCCGCGGCGGCGTCCACCGGGGCGAAACGCTGCAGGTCCACGCCATTGCGCACCACGTCGATCGGGCAGCGCCGGTACGGGCTGTCCAGCAGCATCTGCCGGGTGTGTCCGGACACGGCAATGACCCGGTCGGTACCCCAGCGTGCACGCACGGCGTTGCCGAACGTGCGGGCCGATTTGCTGTTGTGCTTGGTGAACACCAGCTTCGGCCGGTGGCTCAGCCCGGCCACCGCCTCCATGGCGACGCGGTGGTCGCGCGCGCCATTGGCGTGGACGATGTCGATGCCATGCTGCTGGATCAACCCGCGCAGGGTGCGCAGGTCGGCCCACTGCTGGCCCAGCGTGGCCAGGCCGCTGCTGAAGCCGATCTCCACCGGCGTGGCGATGCCTTCGGCGCGGACCACGCGGATCACCCGGCTGTTGCCCGGCGCCGCCATGAACAGCTGGTGCCGGGGCGACAGCGCACGCGCCAGCGAGGCCAGGTAGGTGGTGTGCCCACCGCCGTCACCGGCGTGGAAATTGGTGTAGAGGATCTTCATGGGGGCCTTCGGCAATACGCCCCCAAAGTCTGACATACCCGTGTTCAGGGAGTGTCGCCACCGTCCCGTGGCGGGTCGCTGACCGGCTGTCCCTGCTGCAGCATCCACAACATGATGGTCTTCTGGCGCACGTAGTTGGCGCGCACGTAGGCATACACCAAGCCATGCCAGCCATCGCGGAAGCCGCCGCGCAGCAGCAGCCCCCGCCAGAAACGCCACGCCGGGGCCAGCACCAGCTTGGCCAGCGTGGCGCGCTTGCCGCGCGCGAACTCGTGCTCGGCCATCATCCGCGCATAGCGCTGGGTCTTGGCCAGCTGCTGCTCCAGCGAGCGGTAGGGGTAGTGGATCAGGTCGCCGCGCAGGCTGCCCACGCTGCCATCGACACTGGCTGCTTCGTGGATCTCGCGCTTGCCGCGCCAGCCGCCGTGGCGGCGGTCGAACAGCCGCAGCACCCGGTCCGGGTAAGCGTTGCCATGGCGCAGGAACTTGCCGAAGTACTCGGAAAGGCGGGCGAAGCGGTAACCGTGGTGGCCGGTGAAGCCCGCCGCCTGGGCGGCGAGGATCGCCGTACGCAGGTCATCGCTGACCCGCTCGTCGGCATCCAGGCACAGCACCCAGTCGTGCGCGGCCTGTGCCACGCAGAATGCCTTCTGGCTGCGGAAGCCGTCGAACGGACGTTGCAGCACCCGTGCCCCGGCGGCCGTGGCGATGGCGACGGTGGCATCGGTGGAATAGGAGTCCACGACGATGACCTCGTCGCAGAAGGCCAGCGACGCCAGGCAGTCGCCGATGCGGTCGGCTTCATTGAACGCGATAATGCAGCCCGTAATGCGAGGCCGTTCAACGGGAGCGGTCGTGGAGGACATGATGGCCGAGTACCTGCTGTTTGCGACGGAGCGCTATGCGCTGCCTATTCTCGCCCCGTTGGCCCAGGCGTTGCACGCCTCCGGTCAATCGGTGTCGGCGTGGTTCGCCGACGGGGCGGCCGGGGCCAGCCTGCCGGGCGTGCCGAACGTGGGCCTGCAACAGGCGCTGGCGCTGCGCCCGCGCGCGGTGTTCAGCGCGGCCAACTGGGTGCCGCCGTTCATTGCCGGGGCCAAGGTGCAGGTCTTCCATGGCTTCAACGTGCAGAAGCGCGACAGCGCCCGTGGCCACTTCCGCGTGCGGGGGCTGTTCGACCTGTACTGCACCCAGGGCCCGGCTACCACCACCCCGTTCCGCGAACTGGCCGCACGTGAGGGCCACTTCGCGGTAGCCGAAACCGGCTGGCCCAAGCTCGACCCGCTGTTCCTGGACGACGGCGGCGCCAGCGCGGCGCTGCGCGCGCCCGCACAGGGGCGGCCGGTGATCCTGTTTGGCTCCACCTTCACCGAGCGCCTCAGCGCGGCCCCGCACCTCTACGAGCAGATCGCCGGGGACATCGCGCGGGGCGGCCACTACTGGCTGCTGACCCTGCACCCCAAGTGCCCGCCGGCGTTGTTCGCGCGCTACCGCGCACTGGCCGGCGCCAACGCCGCCTTCATCGAACCGGAACAGGTGATGGCTGCGCAGCGCGCCGCCGATGTGCTGGTGTCGGACACCTCCTCGATCGTCTCCGAGTTCGTGGTGCAGCACAAACCCGTGGTGACCTTCCGCAACCGCGTGCCGCAGCCGCACATGATCGACTTCGACGATCCGGCCCAGCTGCCGGCGATGCTGGCACGCGCGCTGCACCCGGAGCCGACGTTGATGGCAGAGATCCGCCGCTACGCCGACGACATCCACCCGTGGCGCGACGGCCGCTCCAGCGAGCGCGTGATCGCCGCCACCGAAGATTTCCTGGCAGGCGAGATGGGCACCCTGAAGCGCAAGCCCTTCGGCGCGTGGACACGCGGCCTGCAGATCCGCAGGGACCTGGGCTATTGGGGCCCATCAAAGCGATAACTGAAGCCGACGCTCTCCAAGCGCAGCATTGAGCTGTTCAAACACCCCCCGCGCCTCAGCCTCCGGCAGATACCGCAGGCACAGCGCGATGCTGCCGCTGGCCCCGGCCGTATCCAGCCACACGCTGGACGTGCCCAGCCAGCGGTCCAGCGGCGAGCGGCCCAGCCGCAGCGACTGCAGCTTGTCCAGTTCGGCAAACCGCCACCAGCGCTGCCACCAGCCACCGCGCACCGCTACATAACGCGCGTCCAGGTGGTAGCCCATGCGCGCCATGGTGCGGTGCGCGCGCAGCGCCGACCACGGCAGCCACGCCAGCACCAGCGCGCCCCACGGCCCCACTTCCCACACCGCACCGGCGGCCAGCAGCGGCACGATCACCAGCGCCGGCAGGCACAGTCGCCACCAGCCGCGCTGCGGCACCGGCCGCCACTGCGCCGGCGGCCACTGCAGCTGCGGCAACAGGTGCCGGACCAGCGCATCGCACGCCTCCGGCGTGGCCAGCGGCGCCAGCTCGCGCAGGTCGCGGCGCTCGCCGTCGTTGGCAACGCCCGCGGCGATGTCGATGCGCAGGTGGCGGCGCCGGAACCAGCGCTGCAATGCCGTTTCCCGCAGCGTCCAGGCCTGGATGCGGCGGCGTGCCACGCTGGTGCGCATGCGCGTGAGCAGCCCACTGGCCACGGTCAGCCGGCGCTCGTGTTCGGTCAGGCGGAAGCCGTGGTAACGCAGCAGCGCCATCACCACCGAGAACACCCGCAGCATCACCCAGAACCCCGCCACCAGCACCACCGCGGCCACCACCCAGACCCAGGTGGCCGGGTGCAGCGTATTTGCGTAGCCGAAGGCCTGGCGCCCGCCGTACTCGATGGCCTCGTCCACCGCGCCGCGCGGGAACAGCTGGTAGGACGCACCGAGAGCGGCCAGCACCACCACCCAGCCCCGGTTGGACAGCAGCCCGATCCGGACCACGTCGGCGGTGCCCAACTGCAGCAGTACCTCATCGGCCGGCGTGGCGACCGGCACTTCGCTGACCTGGCCGGTGTCGCCCACGCCAGCGGCGACCGCCTGCTGCCCACGCTGGCGCACCAGCTGTTCCAGTGCCAATGCCTGGTCGAGCCGCAGCACGCGCATTTCCGCCTCCGGGCGATTGCCACCGGCCGATTCCAGGCGCAGTTCGGCCACCCCGAACAGCCGGTGCAGCGGGTTCTGGTGTACCACCACGTTGTGGATGCGTGCGAAGGGAATCTCGCGCCGATTGCGTGAAACCACCCCGCTGCGCACGCTGATCGCGTCGCGGCCGATGCGGTAGTGGAAGGTGAGGTACTGCAATATCGAGACCGCCACCAGCACCACGATCACCACCAGCGCGGCCAGGTTCGACCACATCTCCTCCTGGTCACTGTCGCCGCGGCCACCGAACACCACCAGCGCCACCAGCGGCAGCAGGAACTGGCGCAGCTGCATCAGCAGCACGAACAGCCACGACCAGGGATGCAGGCGCTGGTCGGGGGCGCCGTCGTCAGCCAAGGGCGTGCTCACAGGGCGTCGTCGTCCTGATCCAGCTGGCGGCCCAGGGTATCGCGCAGGCGCTCGGCATCGGCCTGGTCCAGCCCGGCCAGCGACACCGCGCTGAAGCGGCTGCCGGCGGTGTGCACCACCAGCGTGGCCAGCCCGGCAGTGCGCTCGATCGGGCCGCGGCGCAGATCGAGGTGCTGCACGCGCGACAGCGGCACCCGCGTTTCCAGCTGCCACATCAGGTCACGGCGCACGCCCAGCCCCTGCGCATCCAGCCGCCACCAGGTGCGGCGCTGCCGGCGGAAACCAAAGACGCCGCCGATCAGCGCGCCGGGAAGCAGCATGGCCGGTCCCGCGATCCAGCGCATCGGCAGGTCGAAGACCACCCACAGCGTGCCGAGCACGCCCCCGATGAAGATTGCACCGGTGATGGCACCGGCCACGCCGGCAATGGTGGCCGCGCGCAGCGGCAGCGGCTGCCACGTGCCTTGGTCGGGCAGGGGTGGCGGGGACGGCAGCGGGGCAGGGGACGGGTCGGACAAGGCAAGCGCTCGGCAGGAGGAAACATGCCGGGCGTCCACGTCAGGTCGGCTGCGCCCGTCGCGCAGACGGTAGCAGGTTGGCGCAGGCTATTGCGCGGCCTGGATCAGCGCATCCACGTCCAGCAGGTGGCCGGCGCGTTCGGCCTTGGTGCGCAGGTAGTGCTCGTTTTCGGCGGTGATGTCGCCGGTCACCGGCACACAGTCCACCACGTCGATCCCGGCATGGCGCAGGCGCTGGGCCTTGGTCGGGTTGTTGCTGAGCAGTTGTACGCGCTGTACGCCCAGGCCCTGCAGCATCGCCACCGCGCTGCCATAGCGGCGCTCGTCGGCGCCGAAGCCCAGCTGCGCATCCGCATCGATGGTGTCCAGCCCATCGTGCTGGTAGCCGTAGGCCCGCATCTTCGCCGCGATACCGGTGCCGCGGCCTTCCTGGTCCAGGTACAGCAGCACGCCGCCGCCCAGTTCCTTGAGCTTGCGCAGGCCGCGCCGCAGCTGGTCGCCGCAGTCGCATTTGAGCGAGCCGAACAGGTCGCCGGTGAGGCAGGAGGAGTGCACGCGTACCGGCACCACGCCGCCCAGGTCCGGGGTGCCCACGATGATCGCCACCTGGTCGCGCTGGGCCACGCCGCCGCGGAACACGGCAAATTCGGTCATGCCCACCTCGCGCAGCGGCACCGGCGAACGCGCCACCAGCTCGTACGCATGCGCGGCCTGTTCGGCGCCCTGCGCCAGGTCGCACAGCGCGACCTGCGCGCAGCTGTCGAACCGGGTATCGCCCGGTGCCAGCAGCACCCCGACCATGGCCGGCAGCAGCAGGCCCAGCCGTGCGATTTCCACCGCACCCTCATCCAGCGCCTGGCCGGCCGTCCAGCCGGCGGGCATCGGCTTGGCATCGCGCAGGTAGCTGAGCGAGGGCAGGGCGTCGAAATCGACCCCGGCCAGCGGCACGCGCGCACCATCTTCGGCGGCCACGCCCAGCACCCGCGCGCGGGTGGCGGTCAGGAACAGGTAGTGCTGCCCGGCGGCCACCTCGGCAAAGGCGCTGTAGCTGCTGCGGGTACTGCTGTCCAGGGCGATGAACGCCAGGCGCTGGCCATGGCTGTCGTCGATCACCACCGGGCGGCCGGCACGCAGTTCGGCCACCGCGCGCTCGCAGCGGATCGCGGCCGGATCGCCGAACGGGGAAGGAGCAGCTGGGGTCATGGCAGGGGCCGTGGGGGACATCGTGGTTTCACAGTGGGGTCGGAAGGCACCGATTCAATCGTGGCCGGCGCGACGCAGCGTCGCATCGATGCGGCCGCGGCCGGTACGGCAACGCTTAGTGAGGATGTTCCTCGGTGGCGTAAGGGTCCACTTCATCGCTTTCGGGCGGGCGCAGCGTGTAGCGTTTGTAGGTCCACTGGTACTGCGCCGGGTCGCGGCGGGCGATCGCCTCGATCCCTGCGTTGAGCGCACTGGCCGCGGTGCGCGGGTCAGGATCGGCCACGGCGGCGTCGGCCGGCGTGATGTGCAGGGCGAACTGCATGCCCGGCCCGGTGCGTTCGCACCACCCGTACAGCACCGTGGCCCCGGTACGCTCGGCCAGCCGGTTGACCAGGGTCATGGTCAGCGCCTCCACCCCGAAGAACGGGGCGAACACACCATCGCCGGCCTTGGGCTGCTGGTCCGGCAGGATGCCGGTGGCGCCGCCGTCCTTGAGTACCTTGAACAGCTGGCGCACCGCCGGCCCTTCGGCGCGGACCTGCTGCACGTTGCTGCCGCCGCGGACCAGCTGCAGGAATTCGTCGCCCACCGCTTCATCGGGCGCCTTGTAGACGATGGCGATGGGGCCGCGCGAGGCCAGCCACTGGTTGAGCAGCTCCCAGTTGCCGTAGTGCGGGGCGGCCACGATCACGCCCTTGCCGCTGGCCAGCGCCGCGTCGTACAGCGCCTCGCCATGGCGTTCGGTCAGCAGGGCCAGGTTCTGCTCGCGCGGACGGGTCCACAGGCGCAGGGTTTCCACCGCCTGCAGCGCGGTCGAGCGCAATACCGCCTTGTACAGGGCCGATCGCGCCTCGGCCGACAGCTCAGGGTAGGCCAGCTCCAGGTTGCGGCGGGTCACCCGGCTCTCGCGGGCGTTCAGGGTGATCCACAGCCAGGCCAGCGCGTGGGCGAAGCCGCGCAGCCAGGACCAGGGCAGGCGGGTGAACAGGGCAGCGGCGCGATAGGCCAGGCGGGCAGTGGTTTGCGGTTTCATCGGGGCAAAGTCTAGCCGGTGCGTGCGCCCAACCCCTAAGGTAGGGCGCCATGTTTACCGGAAATGCCCGCCATGCTTGTCCTCATCCAGCGCGTTACCCAGGCCAGCGTCACCGTCGACGGGGCCGTAGTTGGCCAGATCGGCCCGGGCCTGCTGGCCCTGGTGGGCATGGAGCCGGGCGATACCGAGGCCCAGATCACCCGGATGGCCGATCGTCTGCTGGGTTACCGTGTGTTTGCAGATGAGACCGGAAAAATGAACCGATCCCTGGGGGAGACAGGGGGCGGGCTTCTGCTGGTGAGCCAGTTCACGTTGGCGGCCGATACGGCCAGTGGCATGCGACCGGGCTTCAGCACCGCCGCACCGCCGGCCGAGGCTGAACGTGGATTCAACAGATTGGTGGAGATCTGTCGTCAAAAGCACGTTTCGGGGGTGGAAACCGGGCAGTTCGGCGCCCATATGGTTGTCAGCCTGATCAACGATGGTCCGGTGACCTTCCTGCTCAGACCCTGACCCCGGGACCACCGCCCGGGCCCGAGGGGCGCTGGGCTGGTATAATGCTAGGTTCTATTCCCTATCCCTGCCGGTGGCGCGAGCACTACATGGCCAACGAACGTCCTGCCCAGCAAAACGACATCAAGCTTCTGATCAGCAAGGGCCTGGAACAGGGCTACCTGACCTACGCCGAAGTCAATGACCACCTGCCCGACGACATTGTCGACCCGGAGCAGATCGAAGACATCATCGGCATGATCAACGGCATGGGCATCGATGTCCATGAAGTGGCGCCCGATGCCGAAACCCTGCTGCTCAACGACGGCAACACCGGTAACCGCGAAGTCGATGACACCGCGGCCGAAGAAGCTGCCGCCGCGCTGAGCGCACTCGACACCGAAGGTGGTCGCACCACCGACCCGGTGCGCATGTACATGCGCGAAATGGGTACCGTCGAGCTGCTGACCCGCGAAGGCGAAATCGCCATCGCCAAGCGTATCGAAGAAGGCCTGGGCCAGGTCCAGGCCGCGCTCGGCACCTTCCCGGTGTCGGTCGAATCGCTGCTGTCCGATTACGAAGCGCACAAGGAAGGCAAGAAGCGCCTGGCCGAAGTGATCGTCGGATTCAACGATTTGGTGGAAGAAGTCCCGGCCCCGGTCGTGGCCGAAGACACCAGCGACGACGCCGACGCGGAAGCCGATGAAGACGAAGACGACGGCGACGACGTCGAGGAAGAAGCCGGCCCGACCGGTCCGGATCCGGAAGAAGTCGCCCGTCGCATGGCCGACCTGGCTGCGGCCTACGCCGCCTTCAAGAAGGCAGCGGCCAAGCCCGACCGCAAGCCGCTGGCCAAGCTGCGCGACGACATGGCCGCGATCTTCGTCACCCTGAAGCTGCCGTTGCCGCTGACCGACGTGCTGGTCAAGCAGCTGCGCGACGTGATGGCCGACATCAAGGGCCACGAGCGCCGCGTGCTGAACCTGGCCACCGTGACCGCCCGCATGCCGCGCAAGGACTTCATCCGTTCCTGGGAAGGCAACCAGACCAACCTGGAATGGGTGGAAGACGCACTCAAGCGCAAGCAGAAGTGGTCCTCGGCACTGCGTGACGTGAAGGACCAGATCATTGCCGAACAGCAGTCCACCATCGACATCGAGAAGAGCACCTCGCTGGAGCTGGAAGAGCTGAAGGAAATCAGCCGGGCCATGGCCTACGGCGAAGCCAAGGCGCGCAAGGCCAAGAAGGAAATGGTCGAGGCCAACCTGCGCCTGGTGATCTCCATCGCCAAGAAGTACACCAACCGTGGCCTGCAGTTCCTCGACCTGATCCAGGAAGGCAACATCGGCCTGATGAAGGCCGTGGACAAGTTCGAATACCGCCGCGGTTACAAGTTCTCCACGTATGCGACCTGGTGGATCCGCCAGGCCATCACCCGTTCGATCGCCGACCAGGCGCGCACCATCCGTATTCCGGTGCACATGATCGAAACGATCAACAAGTTGAACCGCATTTCCCGCCAGATGCTCCAGCAGTACGGCCGCGAGGCCACGCCGGAGGAGCTGGCCAAGGAAATGGACATGCCGGAAGACAAGATCCGCAAGGTGATGAAGATCGCCAAGGAGCCGATCTCGATGGAAACCCCGATCGGCGACGACGAGGATTCCCATCTGGGCGACTTCATCGAGGACACCAACGTGGAGTCCCCGATCGAGAACACCACCAACATCAACCTGTCGGAAACCGTGCGTGACGTGCTGGCTGGCCTCACCCCGAGGGAAGCCAAGGTGCTGCGCATGCGCTTCGGCATCGACATGAACACCGACCACACCCTCGAGGAAGTGGGCAAGCAGTTCGACGTCACCCGCGAGCGCATCCGCCAGATCGAAGCCAAGGCGCTGCGCAAGCTGCGTCACCCGAGCCGGTCGGAGCAGCTGCGCAGCTTCCTGGACATCGATTGATCTCCAGGCAGTCGCGTAAATGAAAAACCCCGCTTCGGCGGGGTTTTTTTATGGGATGCCGCCAGCGATGGACGGATCGGGCTCCGCCGCATCGCGCCGGCGCGGCGCGCCGGTCGGGGCACGCAATACGCTCAATGCGTAGGGTCGGTTCCCAAACGACCGCCGACCTCGCCCATCAGTACGGTAACGCATGACCCCAACCGAAGATCGCTCTTTGTCCGCCCCGGCGCCTTGCCGCGCTGATCAGGCCATTGGCGCCATGTCGCACTGGCTACCTCAAGCGTGCCACTGGCCCGAACGCTCGCCAAAAGGCCCTGGAGTGGGGGCGTAGCACGCCCTGCCTCCGCCCGTCCCCAGTAGCAAGCCCTGCTTCGCCTCTACTACACTGTGCATCCGCGAAGGGCCTATAGCTCAACGGTTAGAGCAGAGGACTCATAATCCTTTGGTTCCAGGTTCGAATCCTGGTGGGCCCACCAGTCAGATCAGGCGCATCGAATGTGCCGGGAGCGTCTGCGCGCACTTCTCTCGCCTATGGAACTGACGGAATCCATAGGCAAGGTCCAATTGGCGAGTGCGGTCTCGACGCGTAGGATCAGCACAGGACATGTCCCCATTTCGCCAGTACGGCTTCGTTGGGATGGGGTGCGCGCTTTGACCGGACGGGGGTTGAATGGACGCAGTGCGACAAGACATAGCCCGGGCGCGTCAGATCGTCGCTCAGCCAAAGCAATGGGCTGGCCCTGATGCGGTGCCGTGGAGAGCCGCTCTCGCCAAACGCAAGGGCTTCGAATTCACAGCGGCTTTGACCATCGACGCGACTCAGCCCGAGGGTCTTTTCGTCAAGGGATACTTCAAGGCAGACGGGATCGGGGGAGTGCGTGACAAGCTATCCCTTAGCCTGGTCCACGGAGCCCGGCTCGTGGGGCTCGATGAGGGTGGAATGAACATGCACCGCAGCCATGTGGGAGTGGGGAGGCCCTACCATGGACTGCGGGTAGGAGTTCCCCACCTCCACACCATATCGGATGACGCAATCGAGGGGTATGCTGAACCCATCGAAGTGGCGCCGCTGGAAGAGCTATGGGAGCTGTTCCTGCGACACGCCAACATCGTTCTCGCACCGAAACTTTCACTGCCAGTCATTCAGCGGCCACTGCTATGAATCTGTCTGCCATTGCCAACGTTCTCAACGGACGATACGTCCCCATCAGCGAGGACCATGGCTTCATCGAGTCGAGCCTCACAATCCCCAGGGACGGCACCCTGCTGGGGGCCTACTTGTTTGATTGCGGAAACGGCGAAGTGCGTCTGACTGATGATGGGGACACGCTCTTCAATGTTGCAGCCGCAGGTGCGGTAGTAAGCAAATCGAAAATATCAAAGTACCGCGACATCGCAACAGAATGCGGGGTGACTTTGACAGAAGATGGTGAGCTAACTGCGAACTGCAGAGAGACATCCGCGAGCATTGCATTGCCGCGCTTCTTCGAGGCGGCACACCGGATAGCAATCAGCAGTCTGGCCCATCGTCCGAAAACGTCTTCAAACTTCATTGGAGTGATCGATGAGGTGCTGACCCGTGCCATGCCAAAGCGCGTCACTCGTCGATTCACTGTGGTCGGAGCAAGCGGACATCAATTGATGTTCCCGTTTGCGCTTGATGCTGGCTCCGATAATCCGATCCTCCTCCAGACGGTGTCTGCAGACCACGGAGACGTGGATTGGGCTGGGGTGTACCAGGCGGATGGAAAGTTCCGAGACGTGATGAATACGGGTGCGAAGATCCGCCGCATCGCCGTCGTTGAGCAGGCCGACGCTACTCAGATTGCCCAAGCGCGAGTCGCACTTGGCGATTCTGCGGATGTGATTTTGTTCAAGTCACCGGAATCCCTTATCAGCGCACTTGCCGCCTGACTTCAAAGTGCGGCCATGTTCTTTCAACGGCTTTGCTGATGTGCCTCGACGGTCGAGGGTGGCAGTCTCGCCCAGGCCGTTTGCGCAGAAGCTGGCGCATGAGCGTGGGGTGACGGTGTACGCACCCAATACACAGGTCTGGTTCACTCGGAAGGGCGTCATAGGGGCCATGCCTAGGGTTGGGGGTAACGGGTCAGATCCTGACTGGTCCAATCCTGGTCACTGTTCTCCCTTCTACCCGCAATTGCCGGTGCCAAGATGAAACCAGGAATGCCCGTGGTGTTGCTTATAGCTGTTGCATTCGCACTGGCTGGCTGTGAAGACGAGCGAGGCGTCCCTGACGATAATGAGATCATAAGTCCAAGCGATGCGCACATGATTCCGGAAAAGGAGCGTGCATTGGTGGAGGCGGACGCGAAGAAGGGCGATCTCGAATCCGTGAGGCGATTGATCGCGCACTATGAGGCGCTCTCGGGGAGCGACCAACTTGCCGAGAAGTGGAAGGCAACCGCTCGCGAGCTTGGTGATTCGAACGAGCTGTACTTCTACGCCTCAAGTACTGTCTTGGCGGCAAGGCGGGAAAGCGATGCAGCGAAGCGACATGCAATGCTGCTTGATGCCTTGGAGGCGGCCAGGCGATCCGATGCAAGTAAAGCCAATGCAGCTCCACAGCAGCTCATTCGTGAGGTAAGTCGGCAAATGAAGGTCGAGCCGTAGGTCCGCAATTCTCCGGCCGCGGCATGCAGAGTCTGCTGGTCAAAGGAGCGGTCGCGAGGGCTGACACATAGGAGTGAGCTGTGATGGAAGCACAGGTGGAGCGCAGGGTTGGCGCTGTCCAGGGTCAATCCGAGAGGAGGGCGGGGCGATGATGCGTGCGCCACCCAAGTGGAGTTGGTTGCTCTTGACTGCGTGGATAGCGCTGCCGGCACTGCTCTGGTGTTGCGCGACGCTGCTGGATAACCTGCACTTGTTCATACTCCACCAAGCGTACTACCTGCCGCTTGGGAGTTGGATGGGTGAGCCTTTCTTCAGGCCTGACTTCGAAGTAATGTTCTTCGTAATGCCTGCAGGTCGGTTACTGACGGCTCTCGTTTACGCGGGTGTCGCGTTGATGTTGATGGGGGTCTGGCGACGCTGGCGAAGGCGTCGCCGTTAATGGCCAAGGGGGCAGGGTCTCCCCATACCCCGCCTCTTCGTCTGGCCGCACTGACCTCCGCCATGCTGGCGTCCGCCTGCAGCGAAGCGGCTTTACCGACGCCAGCGACCGCCTGCCGGCGCACAGTCAAGGCAATGGGCTGGCGATAGGTGACGTCAGCGGCGACGGCCTGCCGGACATCTTCGTCTGCAGCACCGGTGAAGCTTGTGCTTTCGCCCGAAGCCAGCTTCGTGCGGCTTCCACGCCGAAAGGTCTGAATTCCGGCAATTTGTTGTCCATCCGGACACCCACGGCCATTGCGTAATCTACCAGTGGTTGCTCTGGCTCCGCCGCTCTGACGGTTTGGCTGCTTCCGCGGGCCCCTGCCGATGGTCACGTTGTAGAACCTCCGACGCCATGCTCGAATCGGGCAAATCGTTCGTCACGGAGCATGTCGGATGTCCTTCAGATCCAACGCCACACACTTGGTGTGCATCGCGATTCTCCTACTGGTGCCACAGTGGGTCAGCGGTCAGTCAGGCGGACCGACGCGTCAGGCGCCTCCGTTGGTGACCGTGAGCTACGAGGAAGCGTTCGATCTGTTCAATCTGCTGGACAACCTTCCAGATTGGCTGCCGGGGTACACCAACGCGATCTACCAGCAGGACTGGGAGCGCAGGTTTGGGCTGGACGTGGAGGATCGTGCCGCGCTCGCGGCTTATGGACAGTTTCGCCAACGAACTTCCCCCATGGCCCGTAATGACGACGGAGAGCGCCCCTTGGTTGATCGCCTGCTCGCTGGGAGCAATACACGCATCGGCGACCCATATACCGCCTACTTCGAGAACGCGGCGTCATTCACCGCCGCCACCGAGGCTGCCGTCGCCGCGCAGGCCGCGGGTGACCAGGCGTTGTTACGGCGCTACTACGCCCGCTTCGCGCCCCACGCGCGGGAGGTGTTGGCCGGCAAGGATCGTTTCAGCCGGCAACAGGAGGCGTTGACCAGGGAACTGGCGGGACCGGAGGCCGCTGCTTTTGCTACTCGGATGCGCACCTTCTACGGCGCCAATTCCGCGCCCGTCTTCAACGCGAGATTCGTGTGGTGGCCATACTCGAACCGCACCCAGGCCAAGCTGCGCGGTGGCTCCATCGTGCTGTTCTCGGACTGGGCCGTGGAGGACGACTGGGCGCCCATAGTGTTGCACGAGTACGCGCACTTCCTGTCGGCTGGTCAGCCCGCGGCCAGCCGCGAGGCGTTGGCTGCAGGGTTCGCGCGGCTGTGTCCCGGTGCCTTGGCCCTGCCCAACCCGTTGAACGCACTCGAAGAGCCATTGGCCATCTACTGGGGCCAGTACCGGTTCGAACAGGAAGTGCATGGAAAAGCCCTCTCCAGCGACTCGTCGTGGTATTTCCAGCCCCATGCCGACCGCGCCGCCAAAGCCATTGCCGCCGCGTTTCCAGCTGACCAACCAGCACCGATGCTTGCCGTGGGGCCGCTATTGGAGGCCGCCGCGTCGACCTGCGAGTAGGATCACCGGCAGGCTCTGAGTCGCTCACCGCTGCGGTAGTACGACGGCATGCGGCGGCTGATGCCAAGCGCGTCGGCGGCGGTGTCAAGCGATAGGCCATGGTGGTGCATCCAGGTAACGGCCTGCCGATGTGGGTAGCCACCTGCCTGCTTAGGTGAAGGAGCAACGCTTCGTGCATGGGTGTTCATGATCTGAGCCTGACTTCTATGGTCACGTGGACGAGCTCTTCGTGAATGCTCAGTGCGCTTCTGAAGTAGTCGGCAGATACCGGCGACTCCGTCACCAGCGCCAGAATGCAGGCGTAGTGATTGCGGCCCACACGCCAAACGTGGATGTCCTCGATCTGTGCAGGGATCTGCGACTCGGCAATGACCTCCCGCACCTCATCGACAACGCCGGCGTCCATTTCCGCGTCCAGCAGCACCTTGCCTGAGTCCCGCAGCAGCCCGACCGCCCAGATGGTGACGAGCACCGCGCCCGCAATGCCCATCACTGGGTCCAGCCAGGACGCACCCCAGAGCTTGCCGCCAAACAGCGCAACGATGGCCAGCACGGAGGTAGCCGCGTCTGCCACAACATGGATGTAGGCAGAGCGCAGATTCAGGTCGTGCGCATGGCCGCCGTGATCATGATCGTGGGCGTGGTGTTGCCCATGGCCGTGCCCGTGCCCGTGATCATGTCCATGATCGTGATTGTCCTTCAGCAGCCAGGCGCAGATCAGGTTCACCGCCAGACCGACGAAGGCGATCGCGATGGCCTGGTTGTAATGAATTTCGGTCGGAGCCAGCAGGCGGTTGACCGATTCGAACGCCATGATCCCAGCCACGCCCAGCAGCAGGATCGCGCTGGTGTAGCCGCCCAGCACTTCTACCTTCCAGGTACCAAAGGCAAAGCGTGGGTTGCTCGCATGCTTGCGTGCGAAGGCATAGGCAAACGCCGACAGGCCCAAAGCCAAGGCATGGGAGCTCATGTGCCAGCCGTCGGCCAGCACTGCCATCGAGTTGTACCACCAGCCGCCGAGGATCTCTACGACCATCATGACCGCCGTGAGCCTGAAGGCCCGGCGGGTGTTCAGTTCCGCAAGGGGGTTGCCGGTTCCGAACTGATGGGTGTGATTCCGCGTGGGGTGGATGCTGCCGGTCGATTCGTTCATAGGGGAGGGGGGTATGCACGGGTACCCCTGCAGGGTATACCATTTATGCATGTCGCATATCCACGCCAACCCTAAAAAGCTTCTTGCCCGCGTCCGGCGCATCGGCGGGCAGGTCACCGCTCTGGAACAGAGTCTGATGAACGGTGCTGAGTGCGTAGACGTGCTGACGCAGATCGCCGCAGCCCGGGGAGCTATGCACGGCTTGATGCTGGAGGTGCTGAACGACCACCTTCATGCGCACATCGCCGATGAGCCGGAACAGGCTGTGCGCACTGCCGAGATAGAAGCGGTTACCCAGCTGATGAAGACCTACTTCAAGTAGCTCCCCAACCCTCTCCGGTTTAGAACGGCCCCGCCAACGCTGCTTGCCGTGGGGCCGCTATTGGAGGCCGCCGCGTCGACCTGCGAATAGGATCACTGGCAGGCTGCCGCTCTGGCCACGGGAGAGCCACAGACATCCGGGAGCATGCGTCACCTCTTACGCAACCTTATCGTACGCGTCCAAGTGGTGACCGCACTCCTGAGCCTCCCATCCCAGCATCGCCAGCCCTACCGTCTTCGGAATGGGGCGCTCACCACTGCGGTAGTACGCCAGCATGCGGCGACTGATGCCAAGCGCGTCGGCGGCGGTGTCAAGCGACAGGCCATGGTGGTGCATCCAGGTAACGACCTGCTGATGTGAGTAGCCACCTGCCTGCTCAATTGCCATTGCACGCAGGTTGTCGCTGGCCAGAGTCAGATCATCGTCACCGGCGAAGATTACGCCGCGGTTCCACTCATCAGGCGACACGGCGCGGAATATGTTCGGATCGGCAAGCCTCGCAAGCGAGGGATGCTTGTTGATTACCTCTCGGAGATCAACAACTACATCAATGCCGTCACCAAACTGCAGCCCCAGGCGACCAGGTGCCAAGGCGGTGACGTTTCGAATCACAAATTGTGGCTGGCTCATGGATTCAACTCCTCCCACTTGGCGCTGAGAACTTGCATGTTTGCCCCAGCCTACGCGAGGGCTTCGGCTAGTTCGCGAGGCTTGATGGAGGCGGACAGTCCTGAATGGCCGGTCCGCGGCCACTATCCATTAAGCGGGTTATGGCGGCAGCCGATCACCTGGTACGCAATCCATTCGCGTAAGAGTGCTTCGGTTGTAAACGAACCGGCGTCAAGGCGGGCCTGGTTGAGGTCGTTGTCCAGCACTTCCAAGCACGCAGTCCACGGCGTATTTGTATGTAAACCGGAGGGCGGTGCAATGCAAAGTATTTGAATCGTAAGGCATAAATGCATGGCACTTGCCTCCGGCTGACGGAGTGAGGCTCTTGCCGATCCAACCTCCAATCTGACCAACATGGAGCCATGAATTTTTCCGTATGCGGAGCTTCTTGGTGGACAACTTATGCCTCCAGGCCGCGGAAAATTTATGCTTCTACGAACAGCCTCCCCTGCATACGTGTATCGCGTAGAGTTGTGGCAAGCCCCATGTCGCGAAAGGCCAGCGATGCCAGTGCATGCTTCACATTTCGTGGGGGACGCTGATACCCCGCGCACAGATCGGTGTCCGCCGCGTTGACGCGCGGCACTTTCAAGAATCAGGATGGTATCGTCACCGCAACATCGGTGGCCGGGATTTGCAGCCCGAAAAGCAAGGCGCATCAGCGCCCAGCCCGTTGCAGGGCGCTGGATCTCAACTCAACTGAGGAATCCCGCCATGTCATCCGAAAATCTCACCGCGCCTACGCGCACATCCGTCGACTTCACCCACTACTTCGGCCAGATCGCCGATACCCTGGAGTGGGGGAGCTCCACCTGGCTTACGCTCGAAGAGCATCTCACTGCCAACGACACGCCGTTCGAGTCGCTTACGCTCAGCGATGTCATTGGTGCCATTCACTCCACCCGCAGCGCACACCCTCACGCACCGGGTACCTTGGTCAACCGGTTGATCGGCGTGGACGATGTATCCAGGACGGATCTGTTCCGGGTCATCCGCGAGCTGCTGCGCATCTATGATCTGCGCATCGTGGAACTGCTGGCACTGATCGACATCCTGGAGCACTGCCCGGGAACCGTGGAAGACCTGACCGTCAGGAACCTGCTGGCGTTGATCTCCGTTGTGGATGTCTACAACTCGCCGCTTACGCCTGCGGCTGTTACGGAAGCCACCAAGGCGGCTGCGGCGGTGCACTAGGGTCCTGCAGATGTCCGTGACTGCCCAGCTGGGGCGCGGATGATGGAGGCGCGGCCCGCATGTTGTCGCGAGCTGGGTGGAGAGTCGCCGGACCAACGGTCCGGCGCTACCGGGGTTGCTGCTACAGGACGTTCACAACTCCGGTCCCACACTGCCTCAGCCACTAGGGCAGTTCTGGAGATGGCTCATGCGTCGCATCAATGTCGCTTTGCTCGCTGCTGCCATCGCGGTCGCCGGAGCAGCGGGATGTTCCCAGCAGAACCAGGAGGCACGCGAGAATGGAGTTCCTGTTGGCATGGCCAACCCGGCGTCCGAGTACTGCGTGAAACGCGGTGGAAAGGTCATGATCGAGAAGGACCGGGATGGCAATGAGCGGGGCATCTGCCACTTGCCGGACGGCAAACGGATCGACGAGTGGGAACTGTTCCGGCGGGACGGCGGGCAGAAGCAGCGCTAACGCCTGTCCGATCCCAACTTTCAATCAAGTTGGCTTAAACGATAGGTGCGACGTATCAACGACCTATAAAGTCTTACTAAGTTTTATAGCAACTTGATAGCAAGGCCATGCGGGCGCATCAGCATCGCAGGCAAACGCCGGACCAACGGTCCGGCGCACCCGGTACCTCGCGACCGCTGACCGCAAGCGCCCTACTTGTACTTCTTGCCGCCCTCTTTGGCCGCACGATCAATCGTATCGGCCACCACCTTCGGCTGGGTCATGAAGACGGCATGGCTCGCAGGCACTTTGGTGATCTGCGCATTGATGGCCACCCTTCTCGCCGCCGTGCAGCTGCTCCTGACCCGGTTTGCCGACTCAGCGCTGAGCCGGGTGCATGCCAGGCAGCGCAATCTGGTTTGCCGCACGGCGGTGCTCGATCACGCGGATCACCTCATAGTCGGTCTTGGCGCCGTTCTGGGTATGCCACTGGGTGACCTTGACCTCGCAGATCAGCACGTCGCCCTTTGAGAACGATGCCTCGTTGGCATCCACGGCGGAGTGGAACGCTGCATCGGAGATTCTTGCGTTGATGGTGTGGTTCCCATCTGACAGCCGCCACTTGTTGTCTTCCTTGAAGGCCAGCGAGACGATGGAGAACGCCATCGTCCGGGTGTCTTCCAGGAGTGGCTCGTCCGGACCGGTCGGCGCGCAGAAGTACCTGCGTTCTTCCTCCCGCACGATCAACGCGAATGAGTGGTCGTCACCCGCAGCGAATGTGTCGATTCCTTCCCGGTCCAGCGGGGCGAGAACACGGTCGAAGGCCTGGCGGACCGGAATATCGCGTAGCAGCACCAGCACCGGGTACTCCACCACCACGGCGTCCTCACCGGAATGAAGGGTGACCTGTCCTTCTTGCGTCATCTGGACGTGGGTGATCCTGCGCCCGCGCAGCCATTGCAGCACCTGGGCGACGCCGGTGTATCCCGTTTTCGCGGCCAGGCCCAGTGCGGTCAGTACCGCAGTGGCGTTGGCGATGGCGGTAATGCCCTCGCCAGCAAAGATGTCCTTCGCGGCCTGCAGCAAGCTGACGGATGTCGTGAAATCGACGCTGAAGCTGCCTGTCTTGAAAGAACCCTTTACATTGATCTGTGCCTTGGCGCGATCGCCCTGGAGTGCGCGCACGCTGGTGTCCAGAAGGTCGGCCATCGCCATCAAGGCAGGAGCCAGTTCCCTGGCATCCATCTCATGTGCAGCGAGCGCCGGGCCGTCATAGGTGATGCGGATCTGTGCCATGTCGTCCATGGTATCGCCCTGATTTCTGTCGGGTCACTCTGGGACGAGCGCGCCAGCATCGCCATAAGCGCTTACCCTGCGTTTGCGTAGGCAAAAAGAAGGCGCCGGATCTTCATCCGGCGCCTCGCGCAACACGGCGGCCATTGGCCGAACGCGACATTACTTCTGCTGCAGGAACGCCAGCAGGTCCTGGTTGACCTTGTCCTTGTGGGTCTCAGTCAGCCCGTGCGGCGCGCCCGGGTACACGATCAGCTTGGCGCCTTTGATCTGCTTGGCTGACATGCGGCCGCCGACATCGATCGGCACGACCTGGTCGTCGTCGCCGTGGATGATCAGTGTCGGGACGTTGAACCGCTTCAGGTCCTCGCGGAAGTCGGTGGCCGAGAACGCGGCAACCGAGTCGTAGGTGTTCTTGATTCCGCCCAGCATGCCCTGCGCCCGCCAGGAGTCGATCAGCGCCTGGTTGGGCTTGGCACCGGGACGGTTGTAGCCATAGAACGGACCGCTTGCCACGTCGCTGAACAACTGCGCGCGGTTTTCAAGCTGGCCCTTGCGCAGGCCGTCAAAGACCTCGACCGGGACGCCGCCGGGGTTGTCGGCGGTCTTGAGCATGAAGGGCGGCACCGCGCTGATCAATACGGCCTTCTTGACCCGGCCGGTGCCATGTCGGCCGATGTAACGCGCCACTTCGCCGCCACCGGTCGAAAAGCCGACCACCGTGATGTCTTTCAGGTCGAGCGTGTTGATCACCGTGGCCAGGTCGTCGGCGTAGTGGTCCATGTCGTTGCCTTCCCACGGCTGGCTTGAGCGGCCATGGCCGCGGCGATCATGCGCGACCACGCGGTAGCCGTGGTTGGCCAGGAACATCATCTGTGCATCCCAGCTGTCCGAATCCAGCGGCCAGCCGTGGCTGAAGGTCACCACCGGGCCATCCTTCGGGCCCCAGTCCTTGTAATACAGCTGCACGCCATCGGCGGTGGTGATGGTGCTGGGGGTGTGGGCAATGGCGGTGACAGCGGCGGGGTTCACCGGTGCAGCGGCCTGCGCGGCGGTACCGGCCTGGACAGCAATGGCCAAGGCGGTGGTGGCCAGGGTGCGGGTAAGCGTGTTCATCGGGTGGTCTCCTGCAGAGGGAAGGGGATGCGACAGGCGCTACATTGGACCCCTCGGGTGGACTGGGGGTGGCTGAAAGTCCCTGAAACTTGACCGAGGGTACAAACGTCAACGAACTCAGAAGTCCCAGAACACCGGCACCCAGCGGAAGACGTCGCCATCGGCCGAGACGCGGCCGACCGACGGGAACGGCAGGTGGGTGGCCACCAGCATCTCGCCGGTACCGGCCAGCTCGTTGAGCAGGGTGATGCGCACCTGCGCGGCGCCTTCTGGATCGTGTTCGAACCCGTTGTGCCAGTTCGGCTGCTCGAAGCCCACTGCGAAAATGGCGTCACCGGCAAAGGTCAGTGCCTCGCCGTTCGAGTTCAGGCGCACCACGCTGTGGCCGGGCGTGTGGCCGCCGGTGCGGTGCGCGGTGACGCCCGGCGCAATCTCCTGGACCTCGTCAAAGGTGCGCACGTAGCTGCCGTACTCGGCCAGGAAGTGGGTAGCGGTGGCGCGCAGCGCATCCGGGAAGCCTGGCGGCATGTTGGTGCGGGTGAAGTCGGGCGCCTTCCAGAAGTCCACTTCGGCGGCGGCCACGTGGATGCGCAGCTCCGGGTGCAGTTGTTCCTTCACGCCCTCCACCAGCAGGCCACCGATGTGGTCCATGTGCAGGTGGGTGATCACCACGTCGGTGATCTCGCCAAGGTTGATACCCGAAGCGCCCAGGCGGCGGATGAGCTGGCCGGCGCGCGGCAGGTTCAGGTCGGGGTCCATGCCCAGGCCGGCGTCGATCAGGATGTTGCGGTCCCCGCTGCGCACCACCATCACGTTCAACGCCCAGTCCAGCGCATCCGGCGGCAGGTACATCTCTTTGAACCACGGCGCGCGCTCGGCGGCGGAGACGTTGTGGCCGAGCATCTGGGTGGGCAACGGCAGCACGCCATCGCTGACCACCAGCACGTCGATATCGCCCACCTTGAGCGCGTACCGTGAGGGAACCAGTTCGTCGAGCGCGGGCGGGGGCGGGGCTACGGTGTTTTCCAGGGTGAACATGAGGAAATCTCCTTGGCGGGATCCACGGCAGGGGCGCCGTGCGGGATCAGCCTAGGGAAGGGCGCGCGCGGCCAGTAGATCCGCGCAGGGGCTCACACTGTTGCCGATCACGCAGCAATGCCGGCGCGTTACCGGTGACGGCGAACCCACATGCGGGTATCTAGACTGGGCCCATGCCCAACCCCACACCTGTCCGCTTGGCCGATATCAACATCGAGTCCTACATCTTCTTCGGTGCAGGCGCGGCGGTCGCGTGGCAGCTTGCCGACCCCGGCGTGGGGCGCGGCGTGGCCCGCCACAGCCAGACATTAAGGCGGCCGTTCTCAAGGCTGCGGGCCACCATGAGCTACATCTACGCGGTGTCGCTGGGTACGGACGAGGACCGGGCGAGCATTGCCCGCCATGTCAATCGCGCGCATGTGCCCGTGCAGGGCGAGGGCTACAGCGCATTCAATCGCGACCTGCAGTTGTGGGTCGCGGCAACGCTCTACCGCGGCGGGCTGGAGATGTACGAACTGTTCGTTGGCCCGGTTCCTGAAAGCAGCCGCGAACCGTTGTATCAAGAGGCGTGGGCCTTCGGTCGCACGCTGCAGGTGGCAGACGAGCAGTGGCCGCCCACGGCCGATGCCTTCGATGCATGGTGGGAGAGTCGTCAGCCGGAGCTGCGCGTGGACGGGGAGGTCCGCGCCTATCTGCACGCCGTGCTGGGAAACGGCGCGCCGTGGTACCTGCGCCCGGCACTGCCACTGCAGGCGTTCGTCACCCGCGCATTGCTGCCACCGCACATAAGGCAGATGTTCGGCCTGCCGTGGACCGAAACAGACGAGAGGCGCTGGGCGCGCTTCCGGCGCTGGGCGCCGCGTCTGTACTGGCTGCAGCCACGCTGGTTGCGACACCTCCCGGCGCATTACTTCCTGGGCAAGTTGAGCCGGTAAAGGCCTGTATGACTGCTCCCCCATGAGCTGACGCCAGCAGCACTCGCCAGATTGACCCTAAGAGGTTGTTGTAGAACGTACTACGTTGATGGCAGGAGGTGCGTCGTGGCGATTACTACCCTATCAAGTCGAGAGCTGAATCGGGATGTCACCAAGGCCAAGAAGGCCAGCAAGAATGGGCCGGTCTTCATCACTGATCGGGGCAGGCCTGCGCATGTACTGCTGAGCTTTGAGGATTACCCGCGCCTGGCCAGACAGCGTCGCAAGATCGCCGATGCCTTGGCGATGCCTGGCGCTGAAGATATTGACTTCGCTCCGCCCCGGGTCAGCTTGGCCATCAAGGCGGCTGAATTTGAATGATGTACGTCCTTGATACCAATGTCGTGTCCGAGCTTCGAAAAATCCGCTCGGGTAAGGCGGACGCGAACGTCATGGCATGGGCGGACAGCGTCGGAGCGACCAACAGCGCTGGTGCACGGCATGGCAGTGGTACTCCGCAACGTAGCGGACTTTGAATCGAGCGGAGTTGCCGTCATCAACCCGTGGGAACCACTGGCCTAAAACGTCATTTGACGCGCCAGCCGAGGTGCAAGCACCCAGATGAGCGATTCATGGAAGCAGACGTGTCCCGGGAACGCTCTACTACGCCTTCGCCGTGTGTGGCGAGAAACCCCGAATGCAGTCGTTGGCAACGGGTTATGGCTGTATGAAGCAGAGAGGATGCGTTGCGGACGCGGGTTCGATTCCCGCCAGCTCCACCACATGTGCACCAGCCTTGGTGCCCAGCTGAAGGGGCTGCACTGGTTTCGACGTGGCGAGCAGTCAATGTGGACAGCCCGAGAGGCGACCGACGTAATCGGCGCAAACACTGTAATCGCCAATGCTGATTACTACGATCAGAACGAACAGGACACCCTGCTCGCAGCCTGATTCACGCAAGCGCACGTGATTACCGAACGCGCAACCACCCCGCCGGCAACGGCGGGGTGGCTTCATGCGTCAATTGGCATCAGAACTTCCAGCCCACCCGCGCGTAGTAGAAGCCGCCGTTGAAGCCGTACGGTGAATGCACCGGGTACTCCGCACCTGCCACGCCGGACCACGGGTTCTTGGCCGGGGTGCGGTCGAACAGGTTCTGCGCGCCCAGGCTGAAGTACAGGCCCGAATCGAACTTCCAGCCCACTTCGGCATCCACGATCAACGCGCTGCCGCCGTAGATCGGCAGGCCGCCGTCCGCCGCGGAGATCACGCCGCTGTCCAGGTGATCCTCGTACCACGAGCTGTAGTAATTGAAGCGCAGGTTGGCGTTGAAGATCTGGCGCTGGTGATGGATGCTGAAGTAGCCCTTGGTCTTGGGCAGCGACTTCTCCAGCTTGTACACGCGCGCTTCGTCGATGAAGTCCGGGTCGAAGCGGTCGACCTCGGTCCGGTTCCAGTTGGCGGCCAGCGAGTAGGTGGTGTCGCCCCCGAAGTGGGTGCTCTTGAAGCTGGTGACCAGGTCGACACCGGTGGTAGTGGTATCAAACGCATTGCCGAAGTAGGTCACCTGCGAGATCGAGGCCGCTTCCGGGTTGCCGCCGGCCACCAGCGCGGCACGTTCTTCCGGGGTCACCGCGAAGCTGGTGCTCAGCGCGATGCGGTCTTCGACCTTGATCTGGTAACCGTCCAGGGTGATCAGCCAATCGCCTTCGGTCCACACCGCACCCAGCGAAACGTTCTTCGACTCTTCCGGGGTCAGCGGCTGGGCGCCTTTGAGCTGGGCGATGGGATTGGTCGGCGGCAGGGTGGCGATGTCTTCCAGTGCGGTGCCACCGAACACGGTGCTGATCTGGCTGATGTTCGCCTGGCCGGGGGTCGGGGCACGGAAGCCGGTGTTGTAGGCACCGCGCAGCGCAAAGTGCTCGTTGAAGTCGAAGCGCGCGGTGACCTTGCCGTTGGTGGTGCTGCCGAACGAGTCGAAATCTTCGAAGCGCAGCGCGCCGGCCAGCAGCAGGCGCTCGGTGACCTGCGCTTCCAGGTCTGCATACGCGGCCCAGTTGCGGCGGTCGAAGGTACCGGCGGTACGCGTGCTGAACCCGTTGAAGCCGTTGGAGCCCAGCGCGAAGCCCTGTTCGGTCAGCGGACCGATCGCGGTGGACGGACCGCCGCCGGGACTGATCTCGAAGCTCTCTTCGCGCCACTCGGCACCCATTGCCAGGCGCAACGGTTGGCTGGTGAAGCTGGTGGCGATATCACGGCTCACGTCGATGTTGGCGCTCTTCTCGGTCTGCGTATTGCCGCCGGGGCGGAAGTACAGGCCGGCCGGCTGGTCCGGGCCGAGCGAGGCATTGACGGTGTTGTAGATGATGAACTCGATATCGTTGCGGCCCCACGACCCGCTCACGTCCCAGTACCACTCACCCCAGTTGCCCTTGGCACCGGCGTAGATGGAGCTGTCTTCCAGCTTGCCGCCGAAGCGCGGGGTGAACCCGCCCGGCAGGCTGGACAGGAACGTGTAGCAGTTGGCGGGCAGCGCAGCGACCGCGCCGCTCACCGTGCTGTACGGCAGCAGGTTGCCACCACCATCGCGCAGCGCGATGGTCGGGCAGGCGCCGGCCCCGGTGAGGTTGCCGACCAGCAGCGTCTCGCCACCGTCGTTGGAATACACGCCCGAACGCGCGGTGGGATCGCGGAAGTAGAACCCGCCGTCCACGTCGCGCTTGGCGTAGTTGCCGAACAGGTAGAAGTCCACGCTGTCGGTGCTGAGGCCGAGGTTGGCGACCAGCTTGAGGTCGTCGTCCACCTTCGGCGATCCCCAGACCTGCGCCGGCTCACCGACACCCGGGTAACCGGCTGCGATGGCGGCTGCCGCGTCATCGCGCTGCACGCTGCGCGAGGTGTCGTCGACCTTGCGCCACTCGGCGGTCAGCGTGGCGAAGCCGCGCTCGGTCAGGGGCAGGCCGATCTGCGCCGAGTACTGGGTGGTAAGTCCGTCGCCCTCGTAATACTTGCCGGTGAACACTTCGGCGGTGCCCCCTTCGCGCAGTTTCTTCAGCCCGAAGTTGATGACGCCCGCGATCGCATCGGAACCATACTGTGCCGCGGCGCCGTCGCGCAGCACGTCCACCTGTTCCAGCGCGAGTGAGGGGAACACCGAGAGATCCGGGCCCTGCGCGCCATCAGAGAGGCCGTGGCCGAGGAAGGTGATGACCGCCGCGCGGTGGAAGCGCTTGCCATTGACCAGCAACAGGGTGTTGTCCGGCGGCAACCCGCGCAGGTTGGCCGGTCGGATCAGGCTGGCTGCGTCGTCGATGGGAATGGTGCTGACGTTGAAGGAGGGCACCAGCACCTTCAGCTGGTCCAACGCGTCAGTTGCGCCCTGGTTGCGGAATTCTTCGCCGCTGATGATGTCGATCGGCACCGCGGAGGAAGAGACGGTGCGGGGCTTGGTGCGGCTGCCCAGAACCGAGACAGTGTCCAGGGTGGATGTCTCAGGTGTTGCCGGTGGGGTGCTGTCCTGGGCCACTGCGATGGAACTGGTGAGCAGCAGTGCGGCGGCCAGTGCCGCCTTTACTGCAGATGCCAAGGGCGAGATTGCGGTTGGAGCGTGAACACACTTGCCAATGCCGTCGTTCATGCATGCACCTTGCAGTCGGGTTGTAGGTCGGTGGTCTCGTCAGGTCTTCATCGGGTTGATGCTCCTTGCGTGCCAGAGGGCCTGGTGCGCTGCACAAAGAATTAACAGAACGTAAACAGTACTGCAACGTATCTTTCGTTTTGACGTCATATCCGAGACGCAGGGCACGTCATGAGGCGAATACTCGCGTTATCCGCCTCACTCGATGAGGTGAATAGGTGGTTTAATCGCCTCAATAAGCCGAAATGGGGTGGAGGGACATGCCGACGACGTGGATCTGGCAGCGACCGGATTGGCCCACGTTCCGCTGGGAGCAGGCGTCGCTGGCGTCACTGCTTCGGGCCTGCGTGCAGGCGCAGGGTCACCTGATCGGATTGGCCAGCGCCGAAAGCGAGCCTGAGCGCGCCGACGACGCGCTCGACACGCTGCTGGCCAGTGTCATCACTTCATCGGCGATCGAGGGCGAGCGCTTGAACGTAGCCTCGGTACGCGCTTCGCTTGCACGACGCCTTGGCATGGATGCACCGGTGGCGATCAGCGCGCGCAGCGAGGGCCTTGCCGACCTGACCCTGGACGCCATCAGCCAGCACGACCAACCGCTGGACCTGGCACGCCTGCTCCAATGGCACCGCTGGTTGTTCCCCGCCGATGACAGCTTTCTTCCGTCCCGGATCCGGGTTGGAGCCTTGCGGGGCACCGAGCCCATGCAGGTTGTCTCGGGGCGCATCGATCGGCCCACGGTCCACTTCGAGGCGCCGCCCCGGGAGGGCCTGGACGCACAGGTGGAGGCCTTCATGGCGTGGTTCGCCGCGAGCCGGGATGACGCAACCCTCGATCCGCTGCTGCGGGCAGGCATCGCGCACTTCTGGTTGATCACCCTGCATCCCTTCGACGATGGCAATGGTCGCCTCAGCCGCGCGGTGACCGATCTGGCGCTGGCGCAGGCCCAGCCGCAGGTGATCCGGTTCCACGCACTGTCGGCGAGCATCCTGCACGACCGGGCCGGCTACTACCGGGTGCTTGAGGCCGCTCAGAAGGGCGATCTGGACATCACCGCCTGGCTGGAGTGGTTCCTGGCCACCCTGCAGCACAGCCTGGTGCAGGCGATCCATCGCATCGATGCGGTGCTCGCCAAGGCGCGGTTCTGGCGGCAGCATCGCCAGCTGGTGCTGTCTGCAGCGCAGATGACGGTCCTCAACCGCCTGCTTGATGACGGCGAACGCGGATTCGAAGGCGGAATCAACAGCAGCCAGTATCAGGCGGTGGCCAAGGTGTCGCGCGCAACCGCGTCGCGGCACCTGGCGGAACTGGTGGAACTGGGATGCCTGCGGCGCCTGCCGGGAGGCGGGCGCAGCACCCGTTACCAGATCAGCGACCGCCCGTTGGCCGATCCCGTGTCACAGGAACGCTGAGGCTCACGGCGTTTCCAGCGACGCCTGCAGCGCGGTTGCCAGCGCTGCATCGCCGTTCACCAGTGCTTCCCAGCGCAGGTCCAATCCCTTGCGGTGGCCTTTGCGGACCAGCTTCAAGCCTTCCGGATCCACCGTGAGCGTGTAGCTTTCGTCGCCGATCCGGACTTCGCGGCGCAGCGGTTTGTCGAGGGGCGTCATGGCGGCCGGCACGAGGGGAGGGTGGCCGCAGCGTAGCGCTTGCCGTGTGCGGCCAGCGTTACGTCACTGCGGACCGCCCCGCTCAGCTGCGGGGCAACTCCTGCAGCGACTGTCGGATCGATCCGGCCAGGTCGCTACGGGTGAACGGCTTGGACAGGATGGCGACGTTCCGGCCGACCGCGCCGCTGGCGTCGATATCGCGCGGATACCCGGAGGTGAACAGCACGCGCAGTCCCGGCTGGTGCGCCAACGCACGACGGGCCAGCTCCCAACCGGACATGCCCGGCATCACGATGTCCGAGAACAGCAGGTCGACCTCGACGTCGGTACGTTCCAGCAGGCGCATCGCCGACGCGCCATCGTGCGCTTCCAGCACCCGGTAGCCCAGTTGCCGAAGCGTGTCCACGGTGTAGGCGCGCACGTCGTCGTTGTCCTCGGCCACCAGTACGGTGGCTTCGTCCTGTGCTTCGTAGCCACCCAGCGCCGATCCCTCGGCGAGCGGCTGGCTCGGCAGCGCGGCGGTCGACCGCGGAAACAGCAGGGTGATCGAGGTGCCGACACCGACCACCGAGTCCAGCACCACATGGCCGCCGGACTGCTTGGCAAAGCCATACACCATGGACAGGCCCAGCCCGGTGCCGCGGCCGACTTCCTTGGTGGTGTAGAAGGGCTCGAACACCCGCGCCATCACCTCGGCCGACATGCCCTCGCCGTTGTCGCGCACGCGCAGCATCACGTACTGGCCAGCGGGCACGTCGGGGTTCTGGGTGGTGAAGTCCTCGTCCAGGTGGGCGTTGTCGACCTCGATGGTCAGTCGGCCGCCATGCGGCATCGCATCGCGGGCGTTGACCGCGAGGTTGAGCACCGACGCTTCCAGCTGGCTGGGGTCGATCTCCACGCACCACAGGTCCGGGCTGTGCACCACTTCCAGCTGCACCAGGTCGCCAAGCGCGCGCCGCAGCATGTCCTGCATGTCGCGCAGCTGCAGGTTGAGGTCCACCGGCACGCTCTTGAGCGGCTGGCGGCGCGAGAAGGCGAGCAGGCGCTGGGTCACGTTGGCCGCACGCATCACGCCCTTGAGTGCGTTGTCCAGCGCGCGCGCCGAATTGCCGGCGGCATCGCCCAGCCGGTCGGTGAGGAGCTTTGCGTATTCGACGTTGCCGGCGATCACGGTCAGGATGTTGTTGAAATCGTGCGCGATCCCGCCGGTGAGCTGCCCGACCGCCTCGATCTTCTGGCTCTGGCGCAGGGCTTCTTCGGCCTGGCGGCGCGCGGTGGTTTCGACCGCTTCGGACACCACCGCGGTGATCGCGCCCTGGTGGTCAAGCAGCGGCCGGAACGAAAATTCGAAGGTGCGCACGCCGGTCGGCAGGCGCAGTTGCAGTTCGTGGCGGGACGCATTGCCGGCGGCCGCCTCGAGCACGGCCTGGCAGACGATGGCCGGCACGCCGTCGGTATCGGCGAACCAGGCCGACTCACAGTACACGGCGTCCCGCACCTCGTCCTTGCTGGCCAGGATGGCGGCCAGCGAAGCGGAATTGGTGTCGATGATGCGGCCGTCCAGGGTCAGCAGGTTCTGATGCTGGAAACTGGACTCGAACAATGCCTGCAGCCGGCTTTCGCTGCGGTGCAGGGCGGAGGTGCGTTCGCTTACCTGCCGCTCCAGCGATTCGTTGCTCGCTTTCAGCAGCGCCTGGGCGTCCTTGAGCTCGGTGATGTCGCGGGCCATGGCGTAGTAGCCCATGACCGAACCGTCGGCATCCAGCTCGGGGACGAAGTCGACCTGCGCGTGGCGCGGGGCGCCCGCGCGGCGGTGGGTGAGCGCCTCGAAGCTGACCTTCTGGCCGGTCAGTACCTTGTCGAAGTGTTCCTGCAGCAGCTGGAAGCCGTCGTCCCCGACCAGGTCGCGGGCATGCAGCCCGACCACGTCTTCCGGGGCCAGGCCATGCCATTCCACGTATGCCTGGTTGGCAAAGCGGTAATGATGGCCGCGGTCCAGGTACGCAATCAGGGCCGGCAGCGAATCGGTGATCAGGCGCAGGCGCTGGCTGCTTTCCTGCAGTTCGCTCTCCACCCGGCGCAGGCGGCGGCGCTCCTGGGCTTCCTTGATCGCGCGCAGCACGGCTTCGGGCAGTCGCTGCAGGCGCGACTTGACCACGTAATCGCGCGCGCCGCGCTTGAGCGCTTCCACCGCCAACTCTTCGGTCAAGGTGCCGGAGACGAAGATGAAAGGCACTTCGGGCGCCAGCTCGCCTGCCACGAGCAGGGCCAGGTCGCCACTGAAGCCGGGCAGCACATGGTCGGCCAGGATCACGTCGAACTGCTGCGTTCCCAGTGCATCGCGCATGCCCTGGTCCGACCAGGTTCGCTCGACCGTGAACGGCAGGCCGGCGCGGCTGAGCTGCAGGGTGATCAGCTCCGCATCCAGCGCGCTGTCTTCCACCATCAGGATGCGGATCGACCTGCCGCTTGCATCGTCAGCCATCTTTTCGACTCTTGGCGCCAAACAGCGTGCCGTGCGGCGGCGGTTGGTTGGTGATGCCCCAGAACATGCCCAGGCCCTGGATGGCTTCCAGGAATTCCTTGAAGTCGACCGGCTTGACCACGAACGCGTTTACCCCCAGTTCGTAACTGCGGATAAGGTCCTGTTCCTCGCGCGAAGAGGTGAGCATCACCACCGGCGTGCTGCTGATCGCCGCATCGGTGCGGATCTCGCGCAGTACTTCCAGCCCGTTGAGCTTGGGCAGTTTCAGGTCCAGCAGGACCACCACCGGTCCCCCGTGCATGGCGCCCTCGTACCGGCCTTCCGCCCGCAGGTACTCCAGCGCTTCCACACCGTCCCGCACATGGGTGACATCGTTCAGCAGCTGGCAACGGGCTAGTGCAGCCATCGTCAGCTCAGCGTCCTTCGGATTGTCTTCCACGAGCAGAATCGGCCGCAGATCTCTCATACTTTGTCTCCACTAGCAAAGGGAATGCTGAAATAGAATCTGGCGCCCGCGCCTACCTCGCCTTCCGCCCAGGTCCTGCCGCCGTGGCGGGTGATGATGCGGTGCACGTTGGCCAGGCCGATGCCGGTACCTTCGTACTCGTCGGCATGGTGCAGGCGCTGGAATACGCCGAAGAGCTTGTCCACGTAGCGCATGTCGAAGCCGCAGCCGTTGTCCTGCACATAGAACACGTGCTCGGTATCGGTGCGGTAGCAGCCGACTTCAATGAGCGGGTCGGGCGTATCGCGGGTGAACTTGATCGCGTTGGACAGCAGGTTCTGCCAGACCAGGCGCAGCATGCCCGGGTCTGCCTGAACGCGCGGCAGATGCGGTATCACCCAGCGGATGCTGCGGCCGTCGTACTCCATGTCCAGTTTGTGGCGGACGTCCTCGACCAGGGCGGTCATGTCCATTGCGATCTGACCCATCGTGGACCTGCCCATCTGCGAGAAACTGAGCAGGTCGTCAACCAGCGTGCCCGCCGATTGTGCCGATTCGACGATGGTGTCGAGAAATCTCTTTTCTGAATCGTTTAGTCTCTCGCCGGCCGATGCCCACAGCAGCTCCGAATACCCCACGATATGCCGGAACGGCGCGCGCAGGTCGTGGCTGACCGAATACGAGAAGGCTTCCAGTTCCTTGTTGCTGCGCAGGAGCTGTTCGTTGAGTGCGGCCAGTTCCTCTGCCTTGCGCAGCACGATGTCGACGATGGCGGTGCGCAGTTCCAGCGCGGCGTCGCGGTCCACGTCGTTCCAGGGCAGGGACTGGCGTTGCACCGTTTCCTTCCAGCCTTCGAACGACGTGCGCGGTGACAGCGGCAGGCCGGTGTCCTCCTTTCGCGGGTCGCCGCCCCAGCGCACGGTGCGGACCACTTCGGGACGGAACCAGAGCACGTAGCTGTCGTGGATCTGGGAAATGGAAATGGCCAGCACGCCGCTGGCGACATCGGCGAAGGCCTCGGCGGGTGCCCAGTCCAGCGGCAACCGGTCGGTACAGACCAGATCGCTGTCATGCTGCTGCGCGGCCAGCCACTGCACCACCGACATCACCTGCTGCTCGGTCGGGCATTCACCGTGCAGGATGCATTCGCCGCGATGCACGATCGCCGCGCCGGCGGACTGGGTCAGCGCCAGCAGGCTCTGCTGGTCGCGTCCCAGGGCGGCCATGAAATCCTGGTCGCCGGCCATGCGACCCAGCAGGCGGACCTGGAATGCGCGGCGGGCGATGCGCTCTTCGACCATGGCCGCGCGTTCCTTCAGCGAGATCTGCAGCGACAGGATCTGGCCAATGAACTCGCAGGCGGTGCGCACGTGGTAAGGCACCCGCTTGGGCGCCTGGTTGTGGCAGGAAATCAACCCCCACAACTCACCCTCGCGCAGCAGCGATACCGACATCGATGCGCCCGTGCCCATGTTGCGCATGTACTGCAGGTGCACCGGCGAGACACTGCGCAGCATCGAAGGCGAGAGGTCGGTAGGCGGCGCATCGGCGTGGGCGGCCTCGCGCACCAGTGGAACGGCCTGGTAATCGCTGTCGGCGATCAGGCGGACGCGGTTCTGCCGGTACAGTTCGCGGGCCTGCGCGGGAATGTCCGATTCGGGAAAGCGCAGGTCGAGATAGCTGGGCAGCACGCCGCTGCCATCCTCGGCCACCACCGCGCCGTTCCAGTCCTTGTCGAACTGGTACACCAGGGTGCGGTCGAAGCCGGTGAGCTCGCGGATCTGCACCGCGGCCAGCTCGCAGAGGTCCTGGGTACTGCCGACCCGCTCGATGGCGCCCATGAAGCGACGGATTGCCGGGTACAGGTCTTCCAGCGATCCCGGTTCACCGGCGACCGGCGCCTCGAGCTCGATGATCAGGTCGTTGCCGTGCCGATGGGCGAGCACGTGGTGCCGGCCGTAGTCACCGACCGGATGGGACCCGAGGAACTGTGAGCTGTCGGGCGCCAAGGCCTCGATGACCGGCCGGCAGGCGGCCAGCGTGCCGCCCAGCACCCCTTCCACCGGCTGGCCCAGCGGGTCGCCGAAGCGTTCGATCAACCCAGGGTGCGACAGTGCGCGCTCTTTGACATGAAGGCTTGCAGGGTCCAGGACGAGCAGCACGCCATACGGTTGAATGGCGCCCGGCGTACGAATCGGCTCTCTTGCACAACTGTTGAGATCCAACGCGGGTTCACTCACTTTCCAGGACGACATTCGTTGACCCCCATCGGGTACCGTTGGCAAAAGATACTGCTGAAACACCGCAGGCCCCGTGCACCGGGCGTGGTAACCACGCCGCGGTTCGAGGCTCGCGCATATAGCTTCGCATATCAGTGACCCCGTTCCGTGAGGAAACGGGGTCGGAGCGGCCGGTCAGGGCGTCGGGCGTTCGTAGTCCTGCGGCGTGGCGGTGGTGTCCTGCTCGGGCATGTCCTTGTCCTTCCACTTCGCCTCGTCGTTGCGAAGTTTTTCCGGCGTATGCGCCTTCTGCTGGTCGTCCTTGCCTTCCAGCGGGTTGGTGTCAGGGGAGTTCATGGGCGGCCTCTAGCTTGGAGCGGGAGGTTTTCAGCTTGGGCCGGCCCAGGTGACGGCGGCGTCCGCAGCCGCTGCACGGCGCGGACACATCACAGTCACCGTGTGGCCACGTCGCGCGCGGTATCCCTTGATGGACCTGCCCGAAGACCACGGTCGCCCGCTTTCTCCATGGATCAGATTTCCGAACATGCCGCGCCGGCGCTGGCGTCGGCGGCACGCGAGGTGCTGGCCCGCCAGCCCACGCTTCCGCTGCCCGGACGCGGGCACACGCTGGAGCGTTGGCGCGCGCTGGCGGCCATTGCCGGTCGCGACCTGTGCGTGGCGAAGGTGATGGAGGCGCACTACGACGCCCAGGCGATCCTGGCCGACCTGGACCAGCGCGCGCTGGGTGACGGAACGCTTGCCGCGGTGTGGGCGGCGGAAGGCCCGCAGGCCACGCTCTGCTACGACGAGGAGACCGGCACCGTCAGTGGCGCCAAGCCATGGTGCTCGGGTGCGGGGCTGGTCGATGTGGCCCTGGTCACCGCACGCTGCGGGGACGGATCGCGGCTGGTCTGCCTGCGCACCGATGCACCGGGCGTGCTGCTGCAGCCACAGAGCTGGCATGCAACCGGCATGCGCGGCATTCCCAGCGGCATGGTGCAGTTTGACCAGGTACAGGCCGCACCGGTGGGGGCGCCCGGCGCCTACCTGTCGCGACCCGGCTTCTGGCATGGCGGTGCCGGCATTGCCGCGTGCTGGTATGGCGCCGCAGTGGCCCTGGCGTCTCCGCTGCAGCGCTCGGCGCGCGTGGAAGACGATGCCCAGGCGGCGGCGTTGCTGGGCCAGGTGGACATGGCGCTGCAGTCGTCTGCGGCCGTGCTGCGTGAACTGGCCGCGTGGATCGATGCGATGCCCGCGCAGCCGCATCGCTTCGACGTCATACGGGCGCGAAGCGTGGTGGAGCGTACCTGCACGCAGGTGCTGGATGCGGTCGGGCGCGCACTGGGACCTGCCCCCATGTGCCTGGACCCGGGCCACGCCCAGCGCTGGGCCGATCTCACCGTGTTCATCCGCCAGAGCCACGCGGATCGCGACTGGGCCGACCTGGGGCGGGCGGTCCAGCGCCAGGAGGGGCCATGGACCCTGTAACCGTGCGCATCGAGGGCCGCGGCACGCCCGAATCGGCGTGGCAGGCCTGCGCTTGGCTGGCCCGGTTGCCGCTGGTCGAGGCCGACGCCGTGCTGCGCGATGCCCGGTGCCTGGTGGTGGTTTCGCCACACCCGGACGACGAGGTGCTGGGCTGCGGCGGGCTGATGCAGGCAGCGCTGGCCAAGGGCTGCAGCGTGCATGTGGTGTCGGTCAGCGATGGCGAAGCCTGTTATCCCGACCACCCGCAGTGGCCAGCGGCACGACTGCGCGATGCCCGGCGGCGCGAACTGGCCAGCGCCCTGAAGGAACTGGGCATGGACGCGACCCACGTCAGCGCGCTTGGCCTGCCGGACGGGGCGATCGCCGCGCATGAAGCCCAGCTGGCCGCCCATCTGGTGGCACGCCTGTCGCCCCGCGACGTAGTCATTGCGCCATGGGTCAACGACGCCCACCCCGACCACGAAGCGGCCGGCCGCGCCGCACGCGTGGCGGCCGCCAACGCAGGGGCGCGATTCCTGCAGTACCCGGTTTGGGCCTGGCACTGGCTGGATCCGTCAACATCGGCCGGCCCCTGGCCGCGCGCCCAGCGCATCGCGCTGGATGCGGACGCCCAGGCGCGCAAGCAGCGTGCGATGGCGGCCTTTGCCACGCAGACCGGTGCGGTGGACGGGCTGGACCGTGAGCCGGTCTTGCCCGGCCACGTGCTGGACCGGTTCCGTCGCCCCTTCGAGGTCCTGATCGGATGAACACCGCCGCCTACTTCGAGCAGCTCTATGAGCGTCCCGATCCCTTCCAGTACCGCAATCGCTGGTACGAAGCGCGCAAGCGGGCCCTCACCCTGGCCTGCCTGCCCCACCAGCGCTATCACAATGCCTGGGAACTGGGCTGTTCCAACGGTGTGCTCACCGCTGCACTTGCAGAGCGCTGCGATGCGCTGCTGGGTACCGACCTGAGCGCCGCGGCGCTGGCCGATGCGTCCGTGTCGACGCAGGCGCATGCCAACGTGCGGCTCGAGCAGGCCTGTCATCCTGCCCAATGGCCGACGGGACGCTTCGATCTGATCGTGGTCAGCGAAGTGGGCTATTACCTGGCCCCGCAGGAGGTGGTGAGCATGGCGGCACAGCTGCGCGGCAGCCTGGCCGACGGCGGCCTGCTGCTGGCGTGCCACTGGGTGCATCCGTTCGCCGAGGCGCTCACTTCGGCCGCACAGGTGCACCGCGCCTTCGCGCGCGGGCTGGAAGAGGCGTTCTGTTACCAGGACGCCGACATGCTGCTGCAGGGCTGGAGCACCGGCCCGATCAGCGTTGCGCGCTGGGAAGGGCTGCGATGATCGCGGTCATCGTTCCCGCCCACGACGAAGCGCATGCGATAGGACGCTGCCTGGCATCCATCGCCGTTGCCGCTGCCGATCCCCGGCTGGATGGCGAAGCCGTGCTGACCGTGGTGGCGCTGGACGCCTGTACCGACGGCACCGCTGCCGTCTGCGCCACGCACGGTGCGGTCACGCTTGAAGTGGCTGCGCGCTGCGTGGGTACCGCGCGCGCGGCGGCGGCCGAGCATGCGCTGGCGCGCGGGGCGCGCTGGATCGCCAGCACCGACGCCGACACCGAAGTGCCGCCGGACTGGCTGTGGCGGCAGCTGGGCTGCGGCGCCGACGCGTTCTGTGGCGTGGTCGAGGTCACCGACTGGCTCGATTACCCCGATGGGGTGCGCCGTGCATTCTCGCGGCGCGAGGCCACGCAGGACGGTCACCGGCATGTGCACGGCGCCAACCTGGGCCTGAGCGCGGCGGCGTACCGCGCCGTCGGCGGTTTTCCCGCGCTCAGCACCGGCGAGGACGTCGCCCTGGTCGAAGCGCTGACCGGCAGCGGTGCCCGTATCGCCTGGCTGGCCCGGCCGGTGGTGGCCACCAGCGCCCGCCGCAGCGCCCGCGCGCCGCACGGCTTCAGCAGTTTCCTGCGCGCGCTGGAGCGCGAGGTACTGGGTGCGGGCGGGCCGCTGCGACCCTCGCAGCTGGTGCCGGAGTAATGGAGCAGCCGGCCGACCTGCTGGGGTGGGCGGCGACGGTGGTGCTGATCGCCACGCTGGTCAGGCAGATCGTCAAGCAGCACCAGGCCGGTTCGATGGAAGGCGTCTCCACCTGGCTGTTCGTTGGCCAGATCACCGCCTCGGTATTGTTCATCGCGTATAGCGCGTTGCTGGGATCGGTCGTGTTCGTGGTAACCAATTCGCTGATCCTCATCACGGCAGTGGCAGGGCAGCTGCTGGCGGTGCGGCGGCGGAGGTCCGCCAAAGACCGCAACGAAACGCAGGTGCAGCGTCGATAGCTGAACAAGTCAGGGTTGTGCGCCTGGCCTTCACGCGGCATGGGGTGTCGTGATGGTCCGTCTACCTGAATTCATTTAAGCTCAGGTGAAACCCAGGCCCCGTCACGTCCTCGTGGCGGGGCTTTCCCACCTTCCCAGCAGGAAACCACCCCATGGCGGCTTTGCAGCAGCGCACGATCGACCTCATCCGCAGCCACCAGGACGCCGTCGTGGCGCAGTGGGTGGAACAGCTGGCCGCTACCGGGCAAAGCCAGGACAGCCGCTTGTCCGCCCGCGAGGTCGACGCTCAGGTGCGCGAGTTCTGGCGCCTGTTCCAGGCCGCCCTGTCCACCTCCGGTACCGGCGTGGCCGGCAGCGAATGGCAGGAGCTTCGGCATTACCTCGAGCAGCTTTCGCGTGAACGCGTGCTCAAGGGCTTCACCTCGTCGGAAACCGCCAGCTTCCTGTTCTCGCTCAAGCGGCCGCTGTTCGAGCTGGCCCAGCAGCACCTCGCCAGCGATCCCCAGGCGCTCGGCGACCAGCTGTGGGCAATCTCCGAACTGATCGACGGCCTGGGCCTGCACAGCGTCAAGGTGTACCAGAAGACCCGCGAGGACGTGATCCAGCGCCAGCAGGAAGAAATGCTGGAACTGTCCACCCCGGTGGTGAAGCTGTGGGAAGGCGTGCTGGCGCTGCCGATGATCGGCACGCTGGATTCGCAGCGCACCCAGGTGGTGATGGAGTCGCTGCTGCAGCGGATCGTCGATACCGGGTCGGAAATCGCCATCATCGACATCACCGGCGTTCCCACCGTGGACACGCTGGTGGCCCAGCACCTGCTCAAGACGGTGACCGCCATCCGCCTGATGGGCGCCGACGCGATCATCAGCGGCGTGCGGCCGCAGATCGCGCAGACCATCGTCCACCTGGGCCTGGACCTGCAGGGCATCGTCACCAAGGCCAACCTGGCCGACGCACTGGCACTGGCGCTCAAGCGCACCGGCCAGATGGTCACCAAGGCCGCCGTCTGAAATGGATCGCATCCCGATCCTGCAGATGGGCGATCTGCTCCTGGTGACCATCCAGGTGGACATGCATGACCAGCTTGCGCTGACCCTGCAGGACGACCTGAGCGAGCGCATCCAGAACACCTCCGCGCGCGGCGTGCTGATCGACATCTCGGCGCTGGACATCGTCGATTCGTTCATCGGCCGCATGATTTCCACCATCTCCGCACTGGCCCGCATCATGGATGCCACAACGGTGGTGGTTGGCATGCAGCCGGCCGTGGCGATCACGCTGGTGGAGCTGGGCCTGACCCTGACCGGTGTGCAGACCGCGCTCAATGTCGAGCGCGGCATGAAGCTGCTGCAGCAGCGCAACGACGAAGACGCGCCATGACTGCCGTGCAGGGGTCGCTCCCCATCCTGGTCGAACAGGACGTGGTGCTGGCGCGCCAAGCCGCCCGCCAGGCGGCCGTGGCCTGCAAGCTGCGCCTGATCGACCAGACCAAACTGGTCACCGCTGCCAGTGAGCTGGCCCGCAACGCGGTCATCTATGGCGGTGGCGGCAGCATGGAGTGGGACGTGGTGGAATCGGGGCTGCGCCGTGGCCTGCGCCTGGTCTTCTCCGACAATGGCCCGGGCATTCCCGATACCGCCCAGGCGCTGACCGATGGCTGGTCCTCGGGCAGTGGCATGGGCCTGGGCCTGTCCGGTTCGCGGCGGCTGGTGGATGAATTCGAACTGGACAGTGCACCCGGCAAGGGCACGCGGGTTGCCATCACCAAATGGATCTGAATTTCTCCGGCCGCGTCACCCGGGTCGTGGCCGTTGAAGAAGTCTCGCAGGTGGGCCAGGCCCGACGCGAAGCGCTTGGCATGGCCGACGGCATCGGATTCGATGCCATGGACGCCGGCCGCGTGGCCCTGGCCGCCACCGAGCTGGCCACCAATGTGATCAAGCACGGGCGCGGCGGACGCATGTACCTGTCGGTGGTGTGCGGCCGCGGCGGCGAGGGCATCGAGCTGGTGACGCTGGATGCCGGGCCGGGCTTTTCGCTGGCCCAGGCGCTGCCCGACGGTTACTCCACCGGTGGGACGCAGGGCCTTGGGCTGGGTGCCATCCAGCGCCAGGCCGGCGTGCTCGAGGTGTGGTCCGACCACAAGGGCTGCGTGGTGGTCGTCCGGATCTACCCGAGCCGTGCCGCGCGCGACGTGGATGTGCCCTACGGTGCGCTGCGGCTGGCCATGCACCACGAAGACGCCTGCGGCGACGCCTGGCACCTGCGCGCGGACGCGCAGTCGGTGGGGGTGACCCTGATCGACGGTCTGGGGCATGGGCTGCCGGCAGCGGATGCTGCGCAGGCCGGCACGGCAGCGGCCACCCAGCGCGGTGCCGCCCCTGCGGCGGACGTGATTACCGCGTTGCACGCAGGCATGTCCGGTACCCGGGGCGGCGCGGCCGCCGTGGCCCGGGTCGATGCGGCCACCGGGGCGGTGGACTTTGCGGGTATCGGCAACATCGCGGCGACCCTGTGCGAGCCTACGACGACCCGTGGCATGGCCTCTCACCCCGGCATCGTCGGGGTGCAGTTCCGCAAGGCACAACCATTCCATTTTCACGCGGCGGCAGGCACGCTGCTGCTCATGCACAGTGATGGACTGCAGTCGCGCTGGACCCTGCGCGACTACCCCGGCCTGTTCCACCGCCACCCGGCGCTGGTCGTGGCGGTGTTGCAGCGCGACTTCGATCGTGGCCGCGACGACACCAGCATCATTGCCCTGCGGCTCGGAGACCTGCATTGAACGACGTTGCCCCCGAACAGGAACTCCAGCAGCTGCGCGCGCAGGCCGACGCGCTGCGCGCCGAACTGGAGGAAACCAACCAGGGCGTGCTTGCCCTGTACGCCGAACTGGACCAGCAGGCTGAACAGCTGCGCGAGGTGTCCGAACTCAAGAGCCGGTTCCTGTCCTACATGAGCCACGAGTTCCGTACGCCGCTGGGGTCGATCCTGAGCATGACCCGCCTGCTTGAAGATGGCCTGGACGGGCCGTTGAACGACGAGCAGCGCCGCCAGGTGCGCTTCATCAGCGGCTCGGCCAGCGAGCTGCGCGAAATGGTGGACGACCTGCTGGACCTGGCCAAGATCGAAGCCGGGCGGATCACCATTTCCCCGGCCTGGTTCGACCTGATGGACCTGTTCTCGGCCCTGCGCGGCATGTTCCGCCCGTTGATCGAAGGCAACCAGGTCGACCTGGTGTTCGAGGATCCGCCGGCCCTGCCGATGCTGTACACCGACGACAAGAAGCTGGCGCAGATCCTGCGCAACTTCATTTCCAACGCGCTCAAGTTCACCCCGAACGGTCAGGTGGTGGTGTCGGCCTGCCTGGTCGACGATCAGTCGGTGCGGTTCAGCGTGCGCGATACCGGCATCGGCATCCCGCAGGACCTGTTGTCGACCCTGTTCGAGGATTTCGTCCAGGTCGACACGCCGCTGCAGAAGCGCCTGCGCGGCACCGGCCTGGGCTTGTCGCTGTGCAAGCGGTTCGCCGAGCTGCTGGGTGGCGATGTCGGCGTGACCAGCGAGCTGGGGGTCGGTTCGGATTTCCATGTGACCTTGCCGCTCAAGCTCGCCGCGGAGACCGCCGATGCCAACGCGTGACCGGATCCTGGTGGTCGATGACAACGCGGCCACCCGCTACGCGGTTCGCCGGGTGCTGGAGCACCACGGGTTCCGGGTGGAAGAGGCGGGAACGGGCGGCGAAGGACTGGTCCGGCTGAGGTCGGAGGATTTCGGCGCGCTGGTGCTGGACGTCAACCTGCCCGACATGAGCGGCTTCGATGTCGTGCGGCAGTTGCGCGAGGAGCCGCGCATGCAGCTGCTGCCGGTGGTGCACGTCTCGGCAGCATCGATCGCCACCGGCGACCTGATCACCGGGCTCAACGCCGGTGCCGATGCCTACCTGGTGCATCCGGTCGACCCGGACGTGCTGCTGGCGACGCTGCGCAGCCTGCTGCGCGCGCGCCGTGCGGAAGAGGCGCTGGGTGAAGCCGAGGCGCGCTTCGGCGAGATCTTCCGCCAGATCTACGCACCGATCGGCGTGCTGGATGCCCAGCTGCAGGTGCACGAAGCCAATGACGCCTTCAAGCGGTTGCTGGGCGAGGGCAATGCTGCAGGCACCATCGAGTCGCTGCTCGAGCACCAGGTCGGGCCGATGAGCGCGATGAAAGTAGCGCTGGCCGAAGGCGAGCGCTGGCACGGCACGTTCGCCCTGCAGCTGCAGGGCAGTCGGCGCATGACCGAGTGGCGGGTCACGCCCTACAGCGCACCGGGCCTGGGCCTGGTGCTGGTGGAGGACATCACCGAGCGGCATGTGCGGGAGCTGGAACAGCGCCAGGAACTGGAAAGCGCCAACAGCGAACTGGCGTTCCAGATCGCCGAGCGCGAGCGCACCGAAATGGAGCTGATGCAGGCCCAGAAGATGGACTCGCTGGGACAGCTGACGGGCGGCATCGCACACGACTTCAACAACCTGCTGACCACCATCATCTCCGGCCTGGACATGATCGAAATGGCCGCTGACAGCGGCAAGTGGGACAAGGTCAGCCGCTACGTCGACATCGCCACGGCATCGGCGCACCGCGCGGCCGGGCTGACCCAGCGCATGCTGGCCTTCGCACGCAAGCAGCCGCTGGACCCGCAGCCCTTCGATGTGGTCGCGCGGGCCCACTCGCTGGAAGACATGCTGCGCCGCTCGATCGGCGAGAACATCGAGCTGGAGCTGGAGCTGGGCACGGAACCGCTGGTGGCGGTGGCCGATTCCAACCAGTTCGAGAATGTCATGCTCAACCTGGTCATCAACGCGCGTGACGCGCTGGCCGGGCACGGCCTGATCCGGCTGCGGGCCGGCCGGGTGCACATCGACCGGGACCACGAGCTGGCCCCGGGCCCCTACATCAGCGTCAAGGTGATCGACAACGGCAGCGGCATTCCGCTGGAGCTGCGCTCCAAGGTGTTCGAGCCCTTCTTCACCACCAAGCCGCAGGGGGAAGGCACCGGCCTGGGCCTGTCGATGACCTACGGCTTCGCGCGCCAGTCCGGCGGCAGCGCCCGCATTGCCAGCGAACCGGGCGAGGGGACCGAGGTCGAGCTGCTGCTGCCGGAGGGCCGGCAGCCGGCGGCGGAGCCGCAGGCCGATCCGGTCCAGCTCCAGCGCGGGGAGGCCGAGCGCATCCTGCTGGTGGACGACACCGACTCGGTGCGCATGATGGTGCGCGAGATGCTGGTCGAATCCGGGTACCAGGTGGTCGAGGCCATCAATGCCCAGCAGGCCCTGCTGGAACTGCATTCGGCGCGGGAGGTCCACCTGCTGCTGTCGGATGTCGGCCTGCCGGGCATGAGCGGCCGTGAGCTGGCCGATGCCGCGCGCGCGCTGCGACCGGCGCTGCCGGTGCTGTTCATCACCGGCTACACCGAAAGTGCCGCGGTACGCGATGAGTTCCTCGGTGAAGGCATGTCGCTGCTGCCCAAACCGTTCAGTGTCCACGAACTGCTGCGCAGCGTGCGGGGCATGTTCGGCGGGCCCTGACCGCGCCGCAGGTAGGGTATCCTGCGAGCCGCCGACCTTCATGCCGCGCCCCTCCCATGCCCATTTCCTATCCGCTGCGCCAGCAATGGCTCGGCAACATCCGCGGTGACCTGTTGTCGGGCACCGTGGTCGCGTTGGCGCTGATTCCGGAAGCCATCGCGTTCTCCATCATTGCCGGGGTCGACCCCAAGGTCGGCCTGTACGCCTCCTTCTGCATCGCGGTGGTCACCGCCATCGCCGGTGGGCGGCCGGGCATGATCTCGGCGGCGACCGGTGCGATGGCGCTGGTGATGGTCGATCTGGTCAAGGACCATGGCCTGCAGTACCTGCTCGCCGCCACTATCCTGGCCGGGCTGTTGCAGATTGTTGCCGGCGCGCTGAAACTCGGTGCGCTGATGCGCTTCGTTTCGCGCTCGGTGATCACCGGATTCGTCAACGCGCTGGCGATCCTGATCTTCCTGGCCCAGATGCCCGAGCTGATCGGTCGTTCCTGGCAGGTGTGGGCGGTCTGCGCCGCAGGCCTGGCGATCATCTACCTGCTGCCGCGGCTGACCCGGGCGGTGCCTTCGGCGCTGGTGGCGATCGTAGTGCTGACCGCCCTGTCGATCGGCCTGCACTGGGACATCCGTACCGTGGGCGACATGGGCGCGCTGCCCGACAGCCTGCCGACGTTCCTGTTCCCGGACGTGCCCTTGACCTGGGCAACGCTGGAGATCCTGCTGCCGGTGTCGGCAACGCTGGCCGTGGTGGGCCTGCTCGAATCGATGATGACCGCGCAGATCGTCGAGGACATGACCGACACCCCCAGCCAGCGCAACCGCGAGTGCGCGGGGCAGGGCCTGGCCAACATCACTGCCGGGTTGTTCGGCGGCATGGGCGGCTGCGCGATGATCGGGCAGTCGGTGATCAATGTGTCGTCCGGCGGCCGCGGCCGGCTGTCGTGCCTGGTCGCCGGCGTGCTGCTGTTGCTGCTGGTGGTGTATGGCGCGCCGTGGGTACGGCAGATTCCGATGGCGGCCCTGGTGGCGGTGATGATCATGGTCAGCATCGGCACCTTCCACTGGCGCTCGTTCGCCGAATTCCGCCTGCACCCGAAGAGTTCGTCAGCGGTGATGCTGGCCACGGTGGTGGTGACCGTGGCCACCCATGACCTGGCCAAGGGCGTGTTGACCGGTGTGCTGCTGTCGGCACTGTTCTTCGCGCGCAAGGTCGGCCGCCTGATGCGCGTCGAGGACAGCACCGGTGCCGATGGCGTGCGCACCTACCGGGTGCGCGGCCAGGTGTTCTTCGCCTCGGCCGGCCAGTTTGCCGAAAGCATCGATTACCAGCGGGTGCCCGCCCGGGTGGTGATCGACCTCACCGATGCACACTTCTGGGATCTCAGTGCGGTGGGCGCATTGGAACGGGTGCAGCACAAGCTGCGCACACATGGCGCGCACGTGGAGGTGATCGGGTTGAACGCCGCCAGCCAGACCCTGGTGGAGCGCTTGGGGCGGCCGCAGCCCGGCGGACACTGACGTCCCGGCTGCGCGCACGAAAAAACCCGGTCATCGACCGGGTTTTTTCTTGTCAGTGCCTTGTGCCGGTTACCAGCGCATGCCCTTGAACGGGTTCCAGCTGGTGTCGCCCTTCACCTGTTCCAGGTAGTAGTTGTAATTGGTGGTCAGCGCGATGAACAACGACCACGCGGCGGCCAGGCCGCGGCCGATCGGATCTGGCAGGAAGGCCAGCACCACGCCCAGGACCAGGGTCAGCCCGAGGATGGTCAGTGCCTTGCGCCACATGCCCAGGATGAACAGGTAGATGCAGCCGAAGAACAGCGCGAAGAAGTTGAAGTTGACCTTGATCTTCTGGCCGAACGGCAGTGCCTTGTAGGCCGCCTTGAAGGTCGGCGTGTTGGGCGCGCCGTGGGCGTTGAAGAAATCGAAACGAAACTGCCACTTGGGGCTGTGCGATGAGGCGATGTTGGAGTCCATATCCACTTGCGGGTTGTGTAAACGGTTACATGATAGACGCTGCATATCGTTTTGCGCCAGTTTTCTGACGCGGCAAGGGGTATCACTCAGGCCGTTGAACGCACGGCAGCGCGCGCGCTGATCATGGCCAGAACACGGTGGCCGGCACGGATCCCTGGCGTTTCCACCAGGCGGAATCCAAGGTGGGCCAGCGGCAGTGCAACGGCGAGGGTGAGCAGCGCGCAGGCCAGGTAGGCCAGATCGGGATGCGGCACCGCAGCTTGAAGGCGGCGGAACACCGGGATCAGCACGGCGATCACGATCGGGTGGATGAGGTACAGCGAATAGCTGACCTGGCCCAGGTAGCGCGTGGCGCGGTTCACGATGACCGCCAGGTGCACGCGCGACAGCGCCACCAGCAGCACCGCATAGCTCAGCCCGAACAGCATCCAGGCCGGGCCGGATGCAATGCGGTCCTGCGCCGATGTCACCACCACGGCGATCCACAGCACCGTCGCCGCCAGCAGCACTACCATGCCGAGGGCGCCGCGACGGTCCGCCTGTTCGTCATGCAGCCACGAGAACACGTGGTAAGCCAACAGTCCGTAGGCAAACACCGGCAGGTGGCGCAGCAGGCCATAGTCGCCGGTTGCAGCGCGGCCGGTGTCGCCGAATACGCCGGCATGGGCGAGCAGCATGGCGGCGGTGGCCAGCAGGGCCGCAATGAGCGCGCGCATCGGCGTGGTCACCACCCGGTACAGCAACGGAAACACCGCATAGAACAGCATCTCCACGCCAACGGCCCAGCTGGCCCAGACAATGCCCTGCTCCCAGCCACGGAACAGATTGAAGGTGAAGGTCAGGTTGGCCAGGATCTCGCCAGGCGGATGACCGGCATGGCTGCCGCGGCCGTCGCGCCAGATCGAGAACAGCAGCAGCACCAGAAACAACGGCGCGATGCGGAACACCCGGTGCAGGTAAAAGCTCAGCAGGGGCGTGCCCGATGCCTGGTGGCGGGGCATGGTGTAGCACAGCGAAAACGCACTGATGACGAAGAACAACGCCACGCCGGTGCCGCCGGCGGCAAGCACGGCGCCAGACACCGGCCCGGCCGGCAGGGTCGGTGCCGGCATGGCCATGACATGGAAGAGCACCACATAGATCGCGGCAAGGCCGCGCAAGGCGTCGAGAAAGGCGAGTCGGTGCAGTGCGGCCATGCGGGCTCCCAAGGGCAGGCCCGCATGCTAGCAGCCTGCTGCGCGGCCGTGGCCTCGTCACACATCCGTCCACGATTTCCTATAGGGTGCGCATTCCGTGGGGCGGGGGGTCCTGCGGCATATTGGAAGGAACGAGATAGAGAACATGTCGAGCGTCGTAACGTTGCCGCAGCGGCCCGAAGCGGGTCCGCGCATCCTGCCGTGTCCGGTGGCCACCCAGGCCCAGCATCTGCTTGCCCAGCTCCAGTTTTCCCAGGCCGGCTCCCGCGCGCTGGCACGGGCGCCGGTTGCGCCGGATATTGCCCCGCGCACCCCGTAACAGCCGCCTGCCGGCCACCGCGCCTCCACCCGCGGTTCGCCGTCGCCTGCACCCGTTTGCGCATTTGACCGGATGTCGCAGGCCCGACCGCAGGGCGGGCCGGGAGGCCGCCGCACAGTGTGACAGCGGCCCAGGCCGAGCAAGACTGAATGCGCGGCCTTAGCGCCACAGGGCGCGGCGCCGTTTGGATCGATTGAAGAAATCTCCCGCCCCCATACTGATTCCTGAATGGGGAGAATGCGGGGAAAGGCCCTTCGCACCCGGCTTACATTTGGCCCCCTATGCTGAGCCGCATTTTTCGCCTTAGCGCCGTGGAGAGTTCGTGGGTTCGGGTAGTCACACACATCAGCAGGGCGCCGCCCGTGGCCGCGCCGTGGCAGGACCCAACCGTGCCCTTGTGCGCGCCAGGATCGGGACGATCCACCGCCAGCCGGCCTTGACCGGCGCGCAGGATAGCCACGCATGAGTGTGCAGCACGTCAATGCGGTGCTGGATGCCGGACGTTCCGTGCTGCCTGCCGAAACCCCGCTGGGCATGCCGGAGCAGAGCTTCACCGACGGTCGGCTGCAGGTGGCGCGCCAGCGCACCGCGCCGCGCATGATCGCGCTGCGCCGTTTCTATGTCTTTGGCGGCACCGCCGCGATGACCGTGGCGGCCACGGCAATGATGTGGAAGGTGCTGGCGGTCAATGGCGTCACCGTCCTGGAGGGCTGCCTGCTGCTGCTGTTCGTGGCGCTGTTCGCCTGGATCGCGCTGTCGTTTGCCGGCGCCTTGGCCGGGTTTCTCACCGCGGTGTTCGACCGCGGCTACAAGCTGGGGATCGACCCGGACGAGCCGCTGCCACAGGTGCATACGCGCACCGCGCTGTTGATGCCCACCTACAACGAAGACCCGCGCCGGCTGCTGGCCGGCCTCCAGGCCATCTACGAATCGGTGGCCAGCACCGGGCAGCTGGAGCAGTTCGACTTCTTCGTGCTCAGCGACACCCGTCGCGATGACATCGGTGCGGCCGAAGAGCAGGCGTTCGCCGAGTTGTGCGACGCGGTGGATGGGCACGCACGCCTGTTCTACCGGCGTCGTGGCGACAACAGTGGGCGCAAGGCCGGCAATATCGCCGACTGGGTGCGCCGCTTCGGCGGCGGCTACCCGCAGATGCTGATCCTGGACGCGGACAGCCTGATGACCGGCGACACCATCGTGCGCCTGGTCGCCGGCATGGAACACAACCCCGACGTGGGGCTGATCCAGACCCTTCCGGCGGTGATCGGGGGTCGTACCCTGTTCGCGCGCATGCAGCAGTTCGGCGGCCGCGTGTACGGCCCGGTAATCGGGCGCGGCGTGGCCTGGTGGCACGGCGCCGAGAGCAATTACTGGGGCCACAACGCGGTGATCCGCACCGAAGCCTTCGCCGGGAACGCCGGCCTGCCGCCGCTGCCCGGCCGGCAGCCGTTCGGCGGGCATGTGCTGAGCCATGATTTCGTCGAGGCGGCCCTGATGCGTCGGGGGGGCTGGGCCACCCACATGGTGCCCTATCTCAAGGGCAGCTATGAGGAAGGTCCGCCAACCCTGACCGACATGCTGGTACGCGACCGTCGCTGGTGCCAGGGCAACCTGCAGCACGCCAAGGTGGTGGGGACGCGTGGCCTGCACTGGGTCAGCCGCATGCACATGATGATCGGCATCGGGCATTACTTCACCGCGCCGATGTGGGCGATGCTGATGCTGATCGGCATTGCCATCCCGCTGTTCCAGGGGGGCATCGACTTCAACGACGTGCTGCATCTGTCGCCCGGCGTGTACTGGCGCCAGCAGGACGAAACCCAGGTCATCCGCATGTTCGCCATCACCATGGCGGTGTTGCTGCTGCCCAAGGTGCTGGGCTACCTGGCCATGTTGATGGATTCGACCGAACGCCGTGGCTGCGGCGGCGGCATCCGCGCGCTGTTGTCCATGCTGCTGGAAACCATACTGGCGGCGCTGATGGCGCCGGTGGTGATGTACGTGCAGTCGCGCGGCGTGGCTGAAGTGCTGGCCGGCAAGGATTCGGGCTGGGATGCGCAGCAGCGCGACGACGGCGGCATTTCATGGCCGGCGCTGATCAAGGGCTACGGTGGGCTGAGCGTGTTCGGGCTGTTCATGGGCGTGCTGGCGTATGCGGTGTCGCCGTCGCTGGCTGCGTGGATGGCACCGGTGGTGGTGGGCATGGTGCTGGCCATTCCGGTCGTGGCGCTCACCTCTGACCGCCGCGCCGGTGCGCTGTTGCACCGCCTGCGGTTGATGGAAATACCGGAAGAAACCAGCCCGCCGACCATCCTGGTGCGCGCGGCGCAGCTGCGTCGCGCCGCCGCCGAGCGCGCCGGGCACTGATCCGGCGCACATCTACCCCATAATGGCCCGGAATGATCTGGAGCCGGACGATGTCGCACCCGCTGGAAACCGTAGTCAACGAAACCGCTGCCAACCCGGAATGGGCCGTGATCTGGCTGCATGGCCTGGGCGCCGATGGCCATGATTTCGCACCGATCGTGCCCGAACTGCTGCGCCCGCATTGGCCTGCGATCCGCTTCGTGTTTCCGCACGCCCCGGTACAGCCGATCACCATCAACAACGGCGTGCCCATGCGCGCCTGGTACGACATCCTTGGCATGGACTTCCGTTCGCGTGCGGACAAGGATGGGGTAGCTGCGTCGGTCCAGGCGCTGGGCGCGCTGGTCGATGCGGAGATCGCCCGTGGCATTCCCGCCAAGCGCATCCTGCTGGCCGGTTTTTCGCAGGGCGGGGCGGTCATCCTGAGCGCGGCATTGCGCTGGACCCGGCCCATTGCCGGCCTGATCGCACTGTCCACCTATCTGCCGGACCTGCAGGCAGCTGCCGACGCACGCGTGGCCGACGGCATCCGGCCGCCGGTGTTCATGGCCCATGGCCAGCATGACCCGGTCATTCCGCTGGCGGTCGCGGTGGATACCGCCGGCGTGCTGAAGACGCTCGGCTTCCCGATCCAGTGGCATGCCTACCCGATGGCCCACGCGGTCTGCGCCGAGGAACTGCAGGCGCTGGGCGATTGGCTGGACGCGCGCCTGGCTGCGGCCTGAGCCATGAACGACCCGCGCCAGCAACCCTGGTTGCCGGAGCTGTGCCGCCTGCCCCGGCTGGGCGCGATGCTGGGCCTGGCCGAACTGGTGGTGGTGGTGGTTGCGCTGGCACCCGATGGCAGCCGGCAGTGGAGCCTGCCCGACTTCCTGTCGGCCAGTGGCCTTGCGCTGTGGCTGGCGCTGGCGGTCACGGTCAGCCTGTGCGCTGCGCGCACCGTGCTGTCGCGGCTGCCTGAAGCGGTCGGCGCGGCCGTGGCGGTGGCGATGGCGGCACTGATCGCTGCGGCGTGCACCGGTATCGTGCACGCGTTGTATGCGGTGCTGGACATGCGCGGTTTCACCGGGGAAGTGGGCTTCTGGCGCTTCACCCTGGGCTGCGCCACGGTGACCGCGTTGATCGTGGCGCTGGCGTTGCGCTACTTCATCGTGAGCGACCGCTGGAGCGCGCAGACCGTGGCCAATGCACGCGCGCAGGCCGATGCGCTGCAGGCGCGGATCCGCCCGCACTTTCTGTTCAACAGCATGAACCTGATCGCCAGCCTGGTCCGTCGCGATCCGGAGGTGGCCGAGCGCGCGGTGCTGGACCTGTCCGACCTGTTCCGGGCCGCGCTCGGTGCGGGCGAAGGCGATTCCACGCTGCAGGCCGAGTGCGAGCTGGCCGAGGCATACCTGTCCATCGAATCGCTGCGGCTGGGTGAGCGGCTGCAGGTGGAATGGCAACGCCAGGAGCCGCTGCCGATGCAGCTGCCGATGCCCCGGCTGGTGCTGCAGCCGTTGGTGGAGAACGCCGTGCTGCATGGGGTTTCACGGCTGCCGGGCGGTGGCGCCATCGTCATTTCACTGGCGTGCGAAGGCAACCAGCTGCACCTGCGGGTGCGCAATCCGGCGCCCGACCCCGAGGCGCGTGCCCTGCCGCTGATGCAGGGCGCCGGTCACGCGCAGCGCAACATCGCACACCGGCTGGCATGGCGGTTCGGCCCGGCCGCGCGGATGACGGGGGCATGGGCCGACGGCTACTATGCCTGCGACATCTTCGTGCCCGTCCAGTGAGGAAGCCTGCTTGAGAGTGGTCATCGCCGACGACGAACCGCTTGCCCGCGAGCGCCTGCGCAGCCTGCTGGCCGAGCAGCCCGGGGTTGAGGTGGTGGCCGAGGCCGAGAATGGCGAACAGGCCCTGCACGCCTGTGCCGAACTGCAGCCGGACCTGGTGCTGCTGGACATCGCCATGCCTGGACTGGACGGCCTGGAGGCGGCCCGCCACCTGGCCACGTTCGAGCCGCGGCCGGCGGTGGTGTTCTGCACCGCCTACGACGCGCACGCGCTGTCTGCGTTCGAGGCGGCCGCCATCGATTACCTGATGAAGCCGGTGCGCAGTGAGCGCCTGGCGGCCGCGCTTGAACGTGCGCGCACGTTCCTGGCCGGTCGCAACGGCCAGCCTGCCGCGCCCAGCCAGCAGGCGCGCACGCTGCTGTGCGCCCGCCTGCGTGGCAGCCTGCGGCTGATTCCGGTCGACGATATCCACTACCTGCAGGCCGAGGAAAAGTACGTGGTGGTGCACCACGCACGGGGTGAGGACCTGATCGAGGAGTCGCTGAAGTCGCTGGAGGAAGAGTTCGCCAGCCGGTTCGTCCGCATCCACCGCAACTGCCTGATCGCCCGCCATGAGCTGGTGGAGCTGCGACGCAATGGCGCAGGCCAGGTACAGGCCGTGCTGCGTCATGGCAAGGCCCCGCTGGAAGTCAGCCGCCGCTGCGTGGCAACCCTGAAGCAGGACCTGAAACACCTGTAAAGCGCGCCACGACCAACGGTCGTGGCCTACCCGCTGTTGCCGTGGACGCGTGACCGGCTCGTCCGCCGCTGCCACCGCGCCCGCTGCTGCCATCGATGCGTGACGTGTCCCGTCCGCCGCTGCCATTGATGCGTGAGGCGGCCCGCCCGCCGCTGCCATCGATGCCTGACGCGCGGCGGTAGGTCACGACCGTTGGTCGTGACGCTCCCTCCGGCGATAATGGCGCATGGATACCCTGCGCATCGCCACCCGAAAGAGCCCGCTTGCCCTGTGGCAAAGCGAACACGTTGCCGACCGCCTGCGCCAGGTCCACCCCGGGCTGGAGGTGGTGCTGGTGCCGATGAGCACGCGCGGGGATGAAGTGCTGGACCGCTCGCTGGCGGCGATCGGCGGCAAGGGCCTGTTCCTCAAGGAGCTGGAACTGGCCATGCTGCGCGGCGACGCCGATTGCGCGGTGCACTCGCTGAAGGACGTCCCCATGGAACTGGATGCGCCGTTCGCGTTGCCGGCCATGCTCACCCGGCACGACCCGGCCGACGGTTTCATCTCCAACCTGTACGCCTCGGTGGACGCCCTGCCGATCGGGGCGCGGGTGGGCACCTCGTCGCTGCGCCGCCAGGCCCAGTTGCGTGCGCTGCGCCCGGACCTGGAGCTGCAGGACCTGCGGGGCAACGTCAACACCCGCCTGGCCAAGCTCGACAACGGCGGCTACGACGCCATCGTGCTGGCAGTGGCCGGGCTGGAGCGGCTGGGGCTGGGGCAACGCATCGTGGCGCGGCTGACCGCGCCGGACTGGTTGCCGGCACCGGCCCAGGGCGCGGTCACCGTCGAATGCAATGGCGACGATGCCCGGGTCGTGGCGCTGTTTGCCGCCCTCGACGATGCGCGCACGCGCGCCTGCGTGGAAGCCGAGCGCGCCATGAACCGGGCGCTGCATGGCAGCTGCCATGTGCCGGTGGCGGGCTACGCGCAATGGGAAGGCGAGGACCTGTACCTGCAGGGGCTGGTCGGCGGCGTCGCCGACGGCCGCCTGGTCCGCGCTGAAGCGCGTGGACCGGGACGGGATCCGGAGGCGCTGGGGAAGGCGGTGGCGCAGGGGTTGCTGGACGGCGGCGCCGGTGAGTTGCTTGCCGTCTGATGGAGTGTACCGACCAACGGTCGGTACCTACCGGTTGAATCGCCGGGGCGTACCGACCAACGGTCGGTACCTACTGGTTGAATTGCCGGGGGGTACCGACCAACGGTCGGTACCTGCCGGTTGAATTGCCGGGGTGTACCGACCAATGGTCGGTACCTGCCGGTTGAATTGCCGGGGCGTACCGACCAATGGTCGGTACCTGCCGGTTGAATTGCCGGTCGGTGCCAACCGTTCGCGTTGCGGGTAGGTGCCGACCGTTGGTCGGCACACGGCGCAGGAATTATTTGAACTTGTACACCACGTTCATGGTGGTCAGCGTATCGGTCTTGCGCTTGTCCTCGGCGACGTCGCTGTTGTAGCGCGCCTGCCAGGCCGCCTTCAGCGCGAGGTGCTCGTTCATGCTTACCGACACGCCGAAGTCGTTCTGGCCGAAGGTGTTGTACGAGCCCGATTCCACCAGCAGCGTGTTGATCAGGTCGGTGTTGGGGGTCAACGAATACTTCACGTCGAACAGACCACGACCGATCAGCCCGGTGCGGGTTTCATCGTCTTCGGTGTTGTGGGTGCGGCGCACACCAGGACCGATCTGCGCGTCCATGTAGAAGCGGTCGCGGTCCATCAGCCGGGTGCCGTAACCCAGACCGAACGAGCTCTGGCGGTCGTAGGTGGCGAAGTCATCGCGCTCGTAACGCACCGTGGCGGTGATCTGGCGGTGTTCGCCCAGCTGCAGCGCGCTGCCGGCGCTGCCGGTGTAACGGTTGGCGGTGGTGTTGCTGCGCTTGGTGACGGTGCCGTCCACCTCGTTGGTTTCGGTGTATTCCGAACGCGAACGCAGGCCGAACAGGTCCATGCTATGCACCCAGTCGTCATCGGTGTAGCGCAGGCGCAGGCGGCCGTTGGCGCTTTCGGTGTTGCTGTTGCCGCGTGCCGACGCAAAGCCCAGTTCGCCGCCGCTGCCGCTCCAGGGCGAGGTCATCGCAGCCGGGTCGGTGGTGTCCTGGGCGAAGGCCACGGGGGCACTGAGCAGCAGGGAGGCAAACAACGTAACGCGCAAGGACATCTACGGTTCTCCGGATCAGGCAGGGGGAGGAGCAACGCGTGATGATACTTGATGCCTTCACGCCGTTTTTCCTTTTTGCGCCCGTGCTTTAGGAGAGGTTTGGTCTTTTCCCTGTTCAGGGCAGCGCGATCTGCAGCGTGGGGTCGTTGAAGCGGCTGTACTCCACGGTCGCGGTGAACGCCTGTCCCTGGGTCTGGCCGCGACGTTGGATACGCAGCGGCAGGCCCTGCGCGCCGATCCAGTACAGCAGCCCGTCGGGCGCTGCCGTGGCATGGTGCACGCGGTAGCGCCGCGCCGGGAGGCCTGCGATGGGATCCTCGCCCAGATCCTCGACGTTGAGGTCGGCGGCCACCGCATCGGCCGGCAACGGGCTGCGCCACTGCGCCAGCATTCCCGGCGGCACCGGGACCTGGCGGACCTCGCCACGGCGCTGCAGGAAGAACGTGTCGCCGATGATGGTCTGGGTACCCTCGCCGGTCTGCAGCCGGTAACGGTCCGGCGCCACGAAGTCCAACGCCGCCTCCAGCGTGCGTGGCCCGTCCATGCGCAGCGTGGCGTGGAAACTCTGCAGCTGGCCGAAGCGCTGGCTGGCCGCCAACACCGCCTGGGCCGCATCGGCGGCGGCCGGCACCGTCGACGCCGGGCCCGCAGCCGGGGAGGCGGGTGCTGGCGCGCGCCCGCAGGCGGAAAGCAGCAGGGACAGCACGGCAACGGCAATCAGCAGGCGCATGGCAGGAGCGGCGGGGGTGGGCAGGGGCTTCACGATAGCCGAAGTTCGGGTCCGGGCCGCCACAACGGCGGCGACTCGGACATAATCGGGTCATGGACCGATATGAACGTATCAACGCCCTGCATCGTCTGCTGAAGTCCGCCCGCTATCCGGTCACGGTGGCGACCCTGCAGGAAAAGCTGGCCTGTTCCCGCGCCACCGTCTACCGCGACCTGGCTTTCCTGCGCGACGCGCTGATGGCCCCGGTAGAGGGCGATGGCGAGGCTGGCTTCCGCTACCAGGATGACGAAAGCGCCCGCTTCGAGCTGCCCGGGCTGTGGCTCAGCTCCGAAGAGCTGCATGCGCTGCTGGCCTCCCAGCACCTGCTGGCGCGTACCGGGGGCGGCGTGCTGTCCTCGGTGCTGGCGCCGCTGCAACAGCGCATCGAGGGCCTGCTGGCGGCACAGGCCGGTGTCTCCAGCTGGCCGGTGGACCGCGTGCGGGTCATTCCGCACCGTGGCCGCAAGTTCGACGAGGCCAGTTTCCGCGCGGTGGCCTCGGCGGTGCTGGAGCGCAAGCAGCTGGCCTTCGAGTACCGCGCCCGTTCCACCGATGAGGCGACCAAGCGCACGGTTTCCCCGCAGCGCATGACCCACTACCGCGACAACTGGTACCTGGACGCCTGGGACCACGGTCGCGAAGGCCTGCGCAGTTTTGCCGTGGACCGCATCTACAAGGCCAGGGTGATCGACACCGTCGCGCGCGATGTGGACGACAGCGAGCTGGACGAGCAGCTGGGGGCGAGCTACGGAATTTTCTCCGGCCCGCCCAAGGGCTGGGCGACCATCGTGTTCAGCGCCAAGGCCGCACGTTGGGTGGCGGACGAGCATTGGCATTCCAGACAGCAGGGGCGGTTCCTGGCCGACGGCCGCTATGAGCTCAAGGTGCCCTACAGCGTCTCGCGCGAATTGCTGATGGACGTCCTGCACTATGGTTCGGACGCGGAGATCATCGAGCCGGCCATGCTGCGCGAGCAGGCCAAGTCGCTGCTGGAGCTGGCGCTGACCAACTACGCCTGACCCCGCGCCCGGCCGGCGCCGCGCGGGGTCGGGATACCCGCGGTGCCGGGCCTTGCGGTATGGTTGAACGCTGACGCAGCCCCCCGGATTCCGCCCCCCATGAAAAAGTACCTGTTGCTCCCGCTGCTGGCCGCCTCGCTGGCCCTGGCCGCCTGCGGCAAGCCTGCTGCCGACTCCAGCAAACTGGTGGTCGCCGCCACCGCCGTGCCGCATGCCGAGATCCTGGCCGTGGTCAAGCCGATCCTGCAGAAGGAAGGGCTGGAGTTGGACGTGAAGGTGTTCAACGACTACGTCCAGCCCAACGACCAGCTGGTGCAGAAGCAGGTGGACGTGAACTACTTCCAGACCGAGCCCTATCTGGACGCCTACAACCGCGACCGCAAGACCGACCTGACCAAGGTCATCGGCGTGCATATCGAGCCGTTCGGTGCCTACTCGCGCCGTTTCAAGACGCTTGAAGAACTGCCCACCGGCGCCGACGTGGTGATCCCGAACGATCCAAGCAACAACAGCCGCGCGCTGATCCTGCTGCACAAGGCCGGCGTGATCACGCTGAAGGACCCCAGCAACGCACTGGCCACCCAGCGCGACATCACTGCCAATCCGAAGCAGCTCAAGTTCCGCGAACTCGACTCGGCCATGTTGCCGCGCGTGCTCGACCAGGTCGACCTGGCCCTGATCAACACCAACTACGCGCTCGACGCCGGCCTCAACCCGACCCAGGACGCGCTGGCGATTGAAAGCAAGGATTCGCCGTACGTGAACTTCCTGGTGGCGCGCCCGGACAACAAGGACGACCCGCGCGTGCAGCAGCTGGCCAAGGCGCTGACCAGCCCGGAAGTCAAAGCCTTCATCGCCGGGAAATACAAGGGCGCCGTCCTGCCGGCGTTCTGATTGGCATCGCGTGCGAGCCGACCAACGGTCGGCTCCTACCACCTCTGGTAGGTACCGACCGTTGGTCGGTACGCTTCAAGCGACCCGGAACCCCATCGTCGCCTCGACCGCCTGTTGCCAACCGGCGTACAACGCCTCGCGTTGTTCCACCGCCATCTGCGGTACGAAGCGGCGATCCACCGCCCACTGTTCGGCGATCTCCGCCCGGCTGGCCCAGAACCCGGTAGCCAGCCCGGCCAGGTAGGCCGCGCCCAGCGCGGTGGTTTCGCCCACCTGCGGGCGCAGCACCGGCACGCCGAGCAGGTCGCTCTGGAACTGGGCCATGAAGTCGTTGGCGATCGCGCCGCCATCGGCGCGCAGTTCGCTCAGTGCGATGCCGGCATCGGCCTGCATCGCCGCCAGCACGTCACGGGTCTGGTAGGCCATCGACTCCACCGCGGCGCGGATGAAGTGTTCCTTGCTGGTGCCACGACTCAGCCCGAATACCGCGCCGCGCACGTCGCTGCGCCAGTAGGGCGCCCCCAGGCCGACGAACGCCGGCACCATGTACACCCCGCCGTTGTCCGGTGCCCGTTCGGCATACGCCTGGCAGTCGCTGGACTTGCCGAACATGCGCAGGCCATCGCGCAGCCACTGCACCACCGAACCGGCCACGAAGATCGAACCCTCCAGCGCGTACTCCACCTGCCCGTCGATGCCCCAGGCAATCGTGGTGAGCAGACCGTGGCTGGACGCCACCGCGCGCGTGCCGGTATGCATCAGCATGAAGCAGCCGGTGCCATAGGTGTTCTTGACCATGCCCGGTGCGAAGCAGGCCTGGCCGAACAGCGCCGCCTGCTGGTCGCCGGCGATCCCGGCGATGGGAATATGCTGGTCGAAGAAGAACTGTGCGCGGGTGCTGCCGTATATCTCGCTGGAGTTGCGCACCTCGGGAAGCATCGCGCGCGGGATGTCCAGCAGCGCCAGCAGGTCGTCGTCCCACGCAAGCGTATGGATGTTGAACAGCAGCGTGCGTGCGGCGTTGCTGTAATCGGTAACGTGCGCCGCGCCGCCGGTGAGGTTCCATACCAGCCAGCTGTCGATGGTGCCAAACAGCAGTTCGCCAAGTTCGGCACGTGCCTGCGCGCCGTCCACGTGATCGAGAATCCAGCGGATCTTGGTTGCCGAAAAGTAGGCGTCCACCAGCAGGCCGGTGCGTTCACGGATCAACGGCTCGTGACCCTCGGCCTTGAGCCGTTCGCAGATGGCGTGGCTCTGTCGCGACTGCCAGACCACCGCGTTGTGGATCGGTTGGCCGGTGGCCTTGTCCCACACCACCGTCGTTTCGCGCTGGTTGGTGATGCCGATCGCAGCGATCTGGCGCGGGTCGACCTGCTCGCGATTGAGCAGCTCGGTGAGTGTGGTGTAGACGCTGGTCAGGATCTCCCGAGGATCGTGTTCGACCCAGCCCGGCTGCGGGAACAGCTGGGTGAACTCGCGCTGGGCCATGCCGGCCACGCGCCCGGCGCGGTCGAACAGCATCGCGCGCGAACTGGTGGTGCCCTGGTCGATGGCGAGTACGAAAGTCTTTTCCATGCAGACACCCTGGGCCGTGACCCCCGGAGGATACCCGACGGGCCGCGCAGCGGTCGGCGCTACGGATGCGCCGCCGGCATCCGGGCCTCCGCCACGGTGGCACCCAGGTATGCCGCCAGCGCCGCCTGCTGCGTCGCGTCCAGGCGCAGGCCGGCATGCGAGCGCCGCCACAGCACATCCTCCGCCTGCGAGGCCCATTCGTGCGCCACCATGTAGTCGACTTCGCGTGCATGCAGCCCTGCGCCGAAAGGCGTGCCCAGGTCGTCGACCGTCCGCGCGTCGCCAAGCACCGCGGGCACGCGCGTGCCGTGCCGCCGGGCCAGGTCGTGCAGCAGCGACCCGGGCAACTGCGGGTAGCGCGCCTGCAACGCAGGCAGCAGCGCGTCCGCGTTGCCGCCATCACCACCCGTCACGGGCGGGCCTTCGGCGGTCCAGGCCGGCGTGTTGCGCCCCAGCGCCGTGGCCAGCTGGTTCACTGCCTCCTCGGCCAGGGTGCGGCAGGTGGTCAGCTTGCCGCCCAGCACGCTCAGCATCAGGGCCTGCTGCTGGTCAAGATGCAGTCGGTAGTCGCGGCTGACCTTGGCCGCGTCCAGGTGATGATCGGCCAGCAGCGGGCGCACACCGCTGTACTGCCACACCACGTGCTCGGGCCGCACCGGGTGTCGCAGCCACGCACTGACGGCCGTGCACAGGTACGCCACCTCGGCAGGCGCAGCGTGCACCTGGGCCGGGTCGCCGTCGTAGTCGATATCGGTGGTGCCGATCAGGCTGTAGTCCTGTTCGAACGGGATCACGAACACCACGCGTTGATCCGGCTGCTGCAGCAGGTAGGCGCTGTCGTGCGCGTACAGGCGAGGCACCACGATGTGGCTGCCCTGGACCAGGCGCAGTCCAATCGGCACGTCCATGCCGGCACGCTCCAGCAGGTTGCCCGCCCACGGACCGGTGGCGTTGACCACGGCCCGCACGCGCATGCGCTGCACCGTGCCGTCGGACTGGCGCAGCACTGCCAGCCAGTGGTCGCGGTGACGGATCAACTGTTCGCAGCGGGTACGCACCCGGACATCGGCGCCACGCTCGCGTGCATCCATCGCCGTGGCGATCACCAGCCGCGCGTCGTCCACGCGCGCGTCGCTGTAAGTGAAGGCGGTGCGGAAACGCGGCTGCAGCGCCGCACCGCGCGGGTCCCTGCGCAGGTCGACCCGACGGGCGCGTGGAAAGGCGGGGCCGGCGTCGGCCAGATGGTCGTACAGCCACAGGCCGGCGCGCAGCATCCAGGCCGGACGCAGATGCCGCGCGTGCGGCAGCAGGAAGGGGGTGGGGGTGACCAGGTGCGGGGCCAGCCGCTGCAGCACGCTGCGCTCGCGCAGGGCCTTGCGCACCAGCGTGATGTGGCCGAACTGCAGGTAGCGCAGTCCACCGTGGATCAGCTTGGTACTGGCGCTGGAGGTATGTGCGGCCAGGTCATCCTGTTCGCACAGGGTCACCGACCAGCCGCGACCCGCCGCATCGCGTGCGATGGCCACGCCGTTGATACCGCCGCCCACGACCAGGACATCCCGGATGTCGTCCATCGTCCGTTCCCCTTGCATCCGCCCGGAGTATCAACAGGCCAGCGGCAAGGCCAAATGAAAATGCCTTGGTCGGAAACGACAATGGGCCCCCGGAAGGGGGCCCATTGCAGGTGCAGGGGTCTTGCCTCGGCTGCTTAGAAGCGCGCACCGATACCGAAGCCCACGGTCCACGGGTCCAGCTTGGCCTCGTCGCCGGTGCCATTGCCGTTGACGGTCAGCTCCGGGCGCGAGTGCATGTAGCGCGCATCGGCACGGGCGAACCAGGTGCTGTTGATGTTCATGTCCACGCCGACGGTGCCGATGGCGCCCTTGGCGGTTTCCAGCCCGATGTGGCCGACGTCGCTGGCCAGCTTCTCGTTGCTGAAGTTCGATTCGTAGTAACCCACGCCGACGAACGGACGGAACACGTTGTCGGCCTGGCCGAAGTGGTACTGGCCGCTCAGCGCGATCGGCTGCTGTTCAACCGTACCCAGCTTGGCGTTGTTGGCGCCGCGCACGCGGTGGTCGAACTTGTCGGCTGCGCCCCACAGTTCCACGGCCCAGTTGTCGTTGATGTAGTAGCTGAAGCTGAGCGTCGGCGCCGGGCCGCCATCGACCTTGTCGATGCCTTCCAGCGGATCGTTCTTCGGCTGCAGCAGCGCAACGCCGCCGACAACGGCGAAATGCTTGCCCGACGCGGTATCGGTGGTGCTGTCCTGCGCGAAGGCGGCAGGCGCGAAGGCAAGGGCAGTCAGGGTAGCCAGGGTCAGGGTGCGGATGGAGCGCATGGGGGAATCTCCTCAGGTATTTTTTTGTTCTGGGCCCCCTTTGCAGCGGGGCGAGGCAAACGTAGTCCCCGCAACATGAATCGAATCCGACGCACGTTAAATTTTAGTTTGTTCTGTTCAGCCTGCAGCGCGAAACCATTGCCGCGCCGCGCGATCATGCACGCCACGACATTCATGCATCTGGAGAGAGCGTGACGAACGCCGTGCATTGCATCGGCCTGCCTGCGCAGGTAAACGCGACGTGCCGCGTGCTGGTACTGGGCTCGATGCCGGGCGTGGCATCGCTCCAGGCCGCGCAGTACTACGCGCACCCGCGCAATCGCTTCTGGCCGTTGATGGCGGCACTTGCCGGCATGGATGCAGGCCTGCCCTACGCCGCGCGCGTGCGTGCACTTCAGCGGGCGGGCGTGGGCCTGTGGGACGTGATCGGTGCCTGCGACCGCCGCGGCAGCCTGGACACGGCGATCGTGCGCGGCAGCGAGGTGCCGAATGCAGTGCCGGCGCTGATCGCGCGGCTGCCGAACCTCCAGGCCGTGGCCTGCAACGGCGGCACGGCGCACGCCGCCTTCGTGCGGTTCGTCCTCCCGCGGCTGGACACCCGCGCGGCGTCGCTGCCGGTGTGGTCGCTGCCCTCCACCAGTCCGGCCAATGCAGCCTGGCCATTGCCGCGCCTGCAGGCAGCGTGGCAGCCGGTGGCCGATGTCCTGGCGGGCTGAGCGGGACCACCACCGGACAATACGGTACCGACTGGTGGCAGCTGCAACAGGCTGTCCCGGGACAGACGTATTGAAAATTGCCCAAGCTGGTTGGCGCTGGAGCCGCATACCCCCACAATAGGCGATTCCCTACACCAGATTGCCGGAGTTATCCCCATGGCCGAAATCAAGGAAGCACTTGTCCCCGATATCGGTGACTACAGCGATATCCCGGTAATCGAGGTGCTTGTCGCCGTGGGTGACACGGTCAAGAAGGACCAGGGCCTGGTCACGCTCGAGTCTGACAAGGCCACGATGGAAGTGCCGTCTTCGGTCGCCGGCGTGGTCAAGGACATCAAGGTCAAGGTCGGCGATACGCTGTCCGAGGGCAAGGTCGTGGCCCTGATCGAAGTGGCTGACGCGGCCGCAGCGCCTGCCCCGGCGGCTGCGCCGGCACCCGCTGCCGCCCCGGCCAAGGCCGCTGCTGCCGCCGCCCCGGCCCCGGCCACCCAGAGCGCGCCGGCCGCTGCGCCGGCTGCCGGTGGTGGCCCGGTGGAAGCGCTGGTACCGGACATCGGCGATTACACCGACATCCCGGTGATCGAAGTGCTGGTCGCCGTGGGCGACACGGTCAAGAAGGACCAGGGCCTGGTCACGCTGGAGTCGGACAAGGCCACCATGGAAGTGCCGTCGTCGGTCGCTGGCGTGGTCAAGGAAATCAAGGTCAAGGTCGGCGACACCCTGTCGCAGGGCAAGGTGGTCGCCATCATCGAAGCCGAGGGCGCTGCCGCCCCGGCGCCGAGCCAGGCCGCCGCTGCCGCCGCCCCGGCTGCGGCCGAAACCGGCACCAAGGTGGAACCGGTCGCCGTACCGGCCCAGCCGGACAAGCTGGCCGCGCGCGAAATCGCCAGCGCCCCCTCGGCCGGTGCCCCGAGCAGCCCGCCGGTGCCGTTCAACGCCGACAGCGTGCTGCCGTCGAAGGTTCCCTATGCCACCCCGGCGGTGCGCGTGTTCGCCCGCGAGCTGGGCGTGGACCTCAACCAGCTGACCGGCACCGAGAAGGGCGGGCGCATCACCAAGGCCGACGTGCAGAAGTTCGTCAAGTCGGCACTGACCGGCGGCGGCGCTGCCGTTGCCGGTGGCGCGGTCGCCGCCGGTGGCGGGCTCAACCTGCTGCCGTGGCCGAAGGTGGACTTCAGCAAGTTCGGTGAGGTCGAGACCCAGCCGCTGTCGCGCATCAAGAAGATCTCCGGTGCCAACCTGGCGCGCAACTGGGCCATGATCCCGCACGTCACCCAGTTCGAGCAGGCCGACATCACCGACCTGGAAGGCCTGCGCGTAGCGCTGAACAAGGAAAACGAGAAGGCCGGCATCAAGCTGACCATGCTCGCCTTCCTGATCAAGGCCAGCGCCGCGGCGCTGAAGCAGTTCCCGGAATTCAACGCATCGCTGGATGCGGCCGGTGAGAACCTGACGCTGAAGAAGTACTTCAACATCGGCTTCGCCGCCGACACCCCGAACGGCCTGGTCGTTCCGGTGATCCGCGACGTGGACAAGAAGGGCGTGGTGCAGATCGCCCAGGAAACCGGCGAGCTGGCCAAAAAGGCGCGCGACGGCAAGCTGGGCCCGGCCGACATGAGCGGCGGCTGCTTCTCGATCAGCTCGCTGGGCGGCATCGGCGGCACCGCGTTCACCCCGATCGTCAACGCGCCGGAAGTAGCCATCCTGGGCGTGTCCAAGTCCTCGATCCAGCCGGTCTGGAACGGCAAGGAATTCGCCCCGAAGCTGATGCTGCCGCTGTCGCTGAGCTACGACCACCGCGTCATCGACGGTGCCCTGGCGGCGCGCTTCACCACCTACCTGTCGCAGGTGCTGGCCGACATGCGGCGCGTGCTGCTGTGAGGCTGGCCCGCGCGGTAGTGCCGGGCGCTGCCCGGCAGCGTTTCGTGCAGCTGGGCACGGCCCTGCTCTACGCCGCTGTGGTGCTTGCCGCTGCGCCGGCGGCGCATGCCGCGTGCACCACCGATCTCGGCCACGGCTGGCCGCCGGCGGTGGGCAACTACGGCCAGGCCGTGGAAACCCTGTTCCATGGCAAGGCCCAGCCCCGTCTGGCGCTGACCCTGCTGCCCAAGGGCGGGGTCGAAACCGCGGTGGCGTTGCTGCCCGGCACCCGGGAGGGGGAATGGTCCGTGCGCTACAGCCAGGCCGACAAGCGCGTGTACAACTGGAACAACAGTGCACGTGGCGGCGGTCTTGAACTGCGCGTGGACCAGGAGCCGGACCAGTACCAGGTCGCCATTCCGGCGGCGCTCGCCCAGCGCCTGGCGCGCAGCTGGCGGCAGGCGCTCGATTCGGGCGTCCCGGCCGACCGCAAGGCCCCGGTGACCGATGGCGAAGTGCTGTCGTTCCAGGTGGACGGCGAACGCTACAGCGGCCCGCGCTGGGAGTGCGGCGCCGGCAAGCTGATGATGAAACAGGTGGCGCTGCTGATCGAAGCCAGCGACACCAAGGAAAAGAAGCTCGACCGTCGCTGGCAGGATCTGGACGAGTCGCTCGACGAACTGCAGGAACTGCTCGGTCGCAAGGCCGGCTGAGCACCAGGAGAACACGAATGGCCGCTATTGAAATCAAGGTTCCCGACATCGGCGATTACACCGATGTCCCGGTGATCGAAGTGCTGGTCGCCGTGGGTGACACGGTGAAGAAGGACCAGGGCCTGGTCACGCTGGAGTCGGACAAGGCCACGCTGGAAGTGCCGTCGTCGGCGGCCGGCGTGGTCAAGGAAATCAAGGTCAAGCTGGGCGACACGCTGTCCGAAGGCGCCGTGGTGGTGGTGTTGGAGGCCGAAGGCGCCGCCGACGCAGCTGCGGCCCCGGCGTCTGCCCCGGCCAAGGCCGCTGCCCCGGCCAGCAAGCCGCCGGTGACCCCGTCGCATCGCGCCCCGGCCGAGCCGGCCGCGCCGCAGCCGGCGCTGTCCAGCGGCAAGCCGGCCGACATCGAATGCCAGATGGTGGTCCTTGGCGCCGGCCCGGGCGGGTACACCGCCGCGTTCCGCTCGGCCGACCTGGGCGTGGACACCGTGCTGATCGAGCGCTACGCCAGCCTCGGCGGCGTGTGCCTCAACGTGGGCTGCATTCCGTCCAAGGCGCTGCTGCACGCTGCCGCGGTGATCGACGAAGTGGCCCACGCGGGCGATTTCGGCGTGGAATTCAGCGCGCCGAAGATCACCCTGGACAAGCTGCGCGGCTACAAGGAAAAGGTGGTTACCCAGCTGACCAAGGGCCTGGCCGGCATGGCCAAGCAGCGCAAGGTGCGCACCGTGCAGGGCGTGGCCACGTTTGTCTCGGCCAATGAGCTGGAGATCGTCGGCGACGACGGCACGACCCAGCTGCTGCGCTTCCAGCAGTGCATCATCGCCGCCGGTTCGCAGGCGGTGAAGCTGCCGAACTTCCCGTGGGACGACCCGCGCGTGATGGATTCCACCGACGCACTGGAACTGGCCGACATCCCCGGCTCGCTGCTGGTGGTCGGTGGCGGCATCATCGGCCTGGAAATGGCGACCGTGTACGCCGCGCTGGGCAGCAAGGTGACCGTGGTGGAGTTCATGGACCAGCTGATGCCGGGTGCCGACAAGGACCTGGTCAAGCCGTTGGCCGACCGCCTGAAGAAGCAGGGCGTCGAGGTCCACCTCAAGACCAAGGCCTCCGGCGTGACTGCGGACAAGAAGGGGATCACCGTGACCTTCGACGCCGCTGCCGAAGGCGAGAAGCCGGGGCTGGAGCAGGGCACCTTCGACCGCGTGCTGGTGGCCGTGGGCCGTTCGCCGAACGGGAAGAAGATCGGCGCGGAGAAGGCCGGCGTGGGCGTCACCGAGCGTGGCTTCATTCCGGTGGACCGCCAGATGCGCACCAACGTGCCGCACATCTTTGCCATCGGCGATATCGTCGGCAACCCGATGCTGGCCCACAAGGCCACGCACGAGGGCAAGCTGGCCGCCGAAGTGGCCTCGGGGGAGAAGAAGGAGTGGGTGGCGCGGGTGATTCCGTCGGTGGCCTACACCAACCCGGAAATCGCCTGGGTCGGCGTGACCGAAACCGAAGCCAAGGCGCAGGGCCTGAAGGTCGGCGTGGCCAAGTTCCCGTGGGCGGCCAGCGGCCGCGCCATCGGCATCGGGCGTACCGAAGGCTTCACCAAGCTGATCTTCGACGAGGCCACCCACCGCATCATCGGCGGCGCGATCGTCGGCGTGCACGCGGGCGACCTGCTGGCCGAGATCGGCCTGGCCATCGAGATGGGGGCCGAAGCCGAAGACATCGGCCACACCATCCACGCCCACCCGACGCTGAGCGAATCGGTGGCGATGGCTGCGGAGATCTACGACGGCACCATCACCGACCTGTACATCCCGAAAAAGAAATGACCACATGACCCGGTAGGTCACCACCGTTGGTGGTGACGCGGATGCAAACGAAAAACCCGGCGTTGCGCCGGGTTTTTCGTGCGGTAACACACCAGCCAACGGCTGGATCAGAACGAAACGCTGATACCGGCCACCGGGCCCTTGAATTCCTGCTTCAGGCCGATGGTGCCATCGCGGCCGCTCTGGTCCACGTCCAGACGGAACCAGTCGTAGCCGGCGAACAGGCCGAAGTTCTCGGTGAACTTGTAGTCCACGATCACGTTGGCGCGGGTCAGGTCGCCATCGTAGTCATCGAAGTTGCCCCAGTCGGTGTTGAGGTACTGGCCCTGCGCGGTGATCATCCACTTCTCCGAGGGGGTGATGGTGAAGCGTGCACCCACCACCGGTGCAATACCGTCCGCCTTCTCGTCAACGAACTGACCCTCGTACAGGGTGCCCAGGTCGGCGTAAGCCTTGGTGCTCACCTTGGCGTACTCGGCGCCCAGCTGCAGGCCCAGGTCGAAGGTTTCGGTGTCCACCACCGAGTAGTCATACACCAGGCTGGCCACCTGGTACTTCAGCTCGCCCTTGACGAAGCTGCCGGCCGGGACGGTTTCGCCGCCGAAGCTGATGCCCTGGTCCAGGGTTTCGCGGCGGTCCTTGTCGTACTTGAAGTAGTTGAAGATCAGGCGCTGGCGGTCGCTGATGCGGAACAGGCCGTCCACGCGCGGCTCCCATTCCTTGCCGCCCAGGCCGAAGTCCTCGTCGAAGCCGACATCCTGGCCCAGCACGGTCGTGTTGCCACGGATGGTGTTGTCCGAATCGATGTTCATCGCGCCAAGGCGCAGGGCGAAGCGGTCGTCGCCCTCGGCCGCGCTGGCGGACGTGGCGTGGGTAAGGGCGGCCATGGCCAGCGGCAGGGCAAGCAGGGGAAGCAGACGCATCGGGGGTGTCCTTGCAGTGATTCGACGAAGTGCCGTCACTGTGCCGTAGCGTCGCGTCCACCATTCGTGAACGTATGGTGGAGGAAGTGTGTACCGTTCATTCCCGAGGGCCGGAAAAGAGCGGCCCCGGAGAGAGCTCGGGGCCGCTCGCTGTTGGCCTGCACAGGGGCGTCGACGAGGATCGAATGGACAGGCCGTACCATGGGACCGCGAACCCCGGCCAAAGTTCAATCTGCTGCGCCGCGACATGAATAGGCGAGGCGGCTGACGCGACCGGCCCCGTCCTGCCCGCAAAATCTGTGGCAATGCAGCAACTTGCGCCATCCGGGATGAACAGGGGGCGGTTGTCTCGCAAATTGTCCCCTTGCTATAATTCGGCGGCTCGACGAGGCAATGCACCCTCAGCCTCGGCCATCCTTCCCACAAACCATGCAGGACATACGTGTGCTGAACTCCGTTGACGCGGGTCGGCGACTGATGCTGCGCGCAGCGGTCTACCCGCTGGCTGCAGTGGCTGTCCTGGCCCTGGCCTTCCTGCTGCTGGCGGGTCCGGCGTACGCCCTCGGGGCGCTCGCCTCGGGCATTGCGGTGTCGGCCGGCGGCTGGGTCGCGGCGCGGATGGCGCTGGGGGGCGGGGTACAGGCGGCAGGCTCGGCCATGTCGCGGCTGATCCTTGCGGTGGTGGCAAAGTGGGCGCTCGTATTCGGTGTCCTGGTGGTGGGTTTCGTGGTCTTCAAGCTGCCTGCACTGGCGCTGCTGGCCGGAATCGCCGTCGGGCTTATGTTCCAGGTCCTGGCTCTGGCCAGGCGCTGATCCCATTTATTTAACTCAAGGTTCCGGACACATGGCAGGCGAGGCGCTTACACCCACCTCCTACATCCAACATCACCTGCACAACCTGACGTTCCATATGCAGGAAGGTGGTTTCTGGGCTATTCACGTCGACACCATCGTGACTTCGGTCCTGATGGGCCTGTTGATGGTGTTTGCCTTCTGGATGGCCACCCGCAAGGCCACCGCCGGCGTGCCGGGCAAGTGGCAGGCGTTCGTGGAGATCTGCCTGGAGTTCGTTGACCGCCAGGCCAAGGACACCTACCACGGCACCAGCAAGCTGGTGACCCCGATCGCGATCACGATCTTCTTCTGGATCCTCCTGATGAACCTCATCAAGATGATCCCGGCCGACTTCATCGCCCTGCCGCTGGAAGCGCTGGGCGTGCCGTACTGGAAGCCGGTCCCCACCGCCGACGTCAATGCCACCCTGGGCATGTCGATCAGCGTGTTCTTCCTGATGCTGTTCTTCGCGCTGCGTGCCAAGGGCCTGGGTGGCTTCACCAAGGAATTCCTGACCGCGCCGTTCGGCAAGTGGATGATGCCGTTCAACCTGATCCTCAACATCGTCGAGTGGCTGAGCAAGCCGATCTCGCTGGCGATGCGACTGTTCGGCAACATGTTCGGCGGCGAAATCGTGTTCCTGCTGATCTGGGTGCTGGGCAGTGCCGGCATCATGGGCGCCATTGCAGGCGGTGCCTTCGGCCTTGGCTGGATGCTGTTCCACCTGCTGGTGATTCCGCTGCAGGCCTTCATTTTCATGATGCTGTCGATCGTGTACCTGAGCCTGTCGGAAGACGCTCACTGAGTTTCCGCTTCACCCTTCATCCGTTTCATTACCCTTAGCTACTTAAGTTTCCGGAGATAACCCATGTACTTTGCCGTCCTGACCAACCTCGCCCAAGTCCAGAGCTCCACCGTCCTCGCCGTCGGCATCATGATCGGCCTGGCCGCGCTGGGTGCCGGTCTCGGTCTGGCCATCATGGCCGGTAAGTTCCTGGAATCGGCTGCCCGCCAGCCGGAACTGATCCCGGTGCTGCAGGTCCGCATGTTCATCACCGCCGGCCTGATCGACGCCGCGTTCATCATCTCGGTCGCCGTCGGCCTGCTGCTGGCCTTCGCCAACCCGACCATCGCTGAATTCGTTGCGCGTCTGCCGGCTGCTGGCTGATCCAGCGAAAGCGAAACGATCAGGCGCCTTGTGCGCCTGATCGCGGATGAAGGAACGGATGCGCCGCTCCTGCGGCGCCTCCACCCCATCACCCCAGATTGAGCGAACCCCATGGAAATCGGTTTTACCCTCGTTGCCCAGGCACTGGCGTTCGCCGGTCTGATCTGGATCATCGCGACCAAGATCTGGCCGCCGCTGATGAACGCCATCGAAGAGCGCCAGCAGAAGATCGCTGAAGGCCTCGCCGCTGCCGACCGCAGCCAGAAGGATCTGGCCCAGGCGCAGGAAAAGGTCAACGAAGCACTGAAGGACGCGCGCACCAAGGCCAACGAGATCATCGACCAGGCCCATGCCCGCGCCAACCAGATCGTTGACGCCGCCAAGAATGAAGCCATCGTCGAAGCGAACCGCCAGAAAGAACTGGCCCACGCCGAGATCGAGGCTGCCGCCAACCGTGCCCGTGAAGACCTGCGCAAGCAGGTGTCCGTGCTCGCCGTGACCGGTGCCGAAAAGCTGCTCAAGCGCGAAATCGACGCCAACGCCCACAAGGCGCTGCTCGACGAGCTGGCCTCGGAGATCTGATCGATGAGCCAGGCCCTCACGCTTGCACGCCCGTATGCCCGCGCCGCGTTCGCGACCGCGCGCGACGATGGCACGTTCGCGCCGTGGTCGGAGGCGCTTGCGTTTTCCGCCCACGTAGCCGCCGATCCGCGCGTGGCGGCCCTGCTGTCGAACCCGGAGCTGGGCCGTGACGATGCCGTCGCGCTGCTGGCGCCGGAAACGGCGGGCGAGTCGTTCGGTCGCTTCCTGGCCATCCTGGCCGAAGCGCACCGTCTGCCGCTGCTGCCGGAAATCGCAGGCATGTACGACCAGCTCCGCGCTGAAGCCGAACACGTGGTGAAGGCCACGGTGACCTCGGCCGCCGAGCTGTCTTCCGCTGAGCTGGACGCCATCAAGGCCGCGCTGCGCAAGCGCTTCGGCCGAGAGGTCGAGGTCACCACCGCCATCGATGCGTCGCTCATCGGCGGTGCGGTGATCGACGCTGGCGACGTGGTGATCGATGGCTCGCTCAAGGGCAAGCTGTCGCGCCTGCAGACCGCGCTCGCTAACTGAATTCATTTAACGTCCGGCGTGATCGCCGGCACTAGGACTTGACGATGGCAACCACGCTCAACCCCTCCGAAATCAGCGAACTGATCAAGAACCGCATCGAGAAGGTCAAGCTGGCCGCGGAATCGCGCAACGAAGGCACCGTGACCAGCGTGTCCGACGGCATCGTGCGCATCTTCGGCCTGGCCGACGTGATGCAGGGCGAAATGATCGAACTGCCGAACAACACCTTCGCCCTGGCCCTGAACCTGGAGCGCGACTCGGTCGGCGCCGTGGTCCTGGGTGGCTATGAGCACCTGCGCGAAGGCGACGTGGCCAAGACCACCGGTCGCATCCTGGAAGTGCCGGTTGGTCCGGAAATGCTCGGCCGCGTGGTCAACGCGCTCGGCGAGCCGATCGACGGCAAGGGCCCGATCGCCGCCCAGCTGACCGCGCCGGTGGAGCGCGTTGCACCGGGCGTGATCTGGCGCAAGTCGGTCGACCAGCCGGTGCAGACCGGCTACAAGTCGGTCGACTCGATGATCCCGATCGGCCGTGGCCAGCGCGAGCTGGTCATCGGTGACCGCCAGACCGGCAAGACTGCCCTGGCCATCGATGCGGTGATCAACCAGAAGGACACCGGCATCAAGTGCGTGTACGTCGCGATCGGCCAGAAGGCGTCGACCGTGGCCAACATCGTGCGCAAGCTGGAAGAGAACGGCGCCCTGGCCCACACCGTGGTCGTGGCCGCCACCGCCTCCGAATCGGCTGCCATGCAGTACATCAGTGCCTACTCGGGCTGCACCATGGGTGAGTACTTCATGGACCGCGGCCAGGATGCCCTGATCGTGTACGACGACCTGTCCAAGCAGGCCGTGGCCTACCGCCAGATCTCGCTGCTGCTGAAGCGCCCGCCGGGCCGTGAAGCCTACCCGGGCGACGTGTTCTACCTGCACTCGCGCCTGCTGGAACGCGCAGCCCGCGTCTCGGAAGAGTATGTCGAGCAGTTCACCAAGGGTGAAGTGAAGGGCAAGACCGGTTCGCTGACCGCCCTGCCGATCATCGAAACCCAAGCCGGCGACGTCTCGGCGTTCGTGCCGACCAACGTGATCTCGATCACCGACGGCCAGATCTTCCTGGAAACCGACCTGTTCAACTCGGGCATCCGCCCGGCCGTGAACGCCGGTATCTCGGTGTCGCGCGTCGGTGGTGCGGCCCAGACCAAGATCATCAAGAAGCTGTCGGGCGGCATCCGCATCTCGCTGGCCCAGTACCGCGAGCTGGCTGCGTTCGCGCAGTTCGCCTCGGACCTGGACGAAGCCACCCGCAAGCAGCTCGAGCGCGGTCAGCGCGTCACCGAGCTGATGAAGCAGAAGCAGTACGCCCCGATGTCGATCGCCAACCAGGCGCTGTCGATCTACGCCGTCAACGAGGGTTACCTCGATGACGTGCCGGTCAACAAGCTGCTGGCCTTCGAAGAAGGCCTGCACGCGCACTTCGCCAACACCCAGGGCGAACTGATTGGCAAGGTCAACGCCACCGGCGGTTGGGACAACGACATCGAAGCGGCCTTCAAGAAGGGCATCGCCGAGTTCAAGACCACCGGCAGCTGGTAAGACGAATGTGTGGCGGGGCCTTCGGCCTCGCTTCACCGTTGAAGGTAGCGGGGCAGAGCCCCGCTCTACGGGAATAAGAGATGGCTAGCGGTCGCGAAATCAAAACCAAGATCAAGAGCGTGCAGAACACCCGCAAGGTGACCCGCGCGCTGGAGATGGTGTCGGCCTCCAAGATCCGCAAGGCGCAGGATCGCATGAAGACCTCGCGTCCGTATGCGCAGGCGATGAAGCAGGTGATCGGCCACCTGGCCCAGGCCAGCACCGATTACCAGCATCCGTTCCTGGTCCAGCGTGACGAGGTCAAGCGGGTCGGCTACATCGTGATCTCGTCCGACCGTGGCCTGGCCGGCGGCCTGAACAACAACCTGTTCCGCAAGATGCTGGGCGAAGTCCGCCAGTACCAGGAAAAGGGCGCCGAGATCGACGTGGTGACCATCGGCCAGAAGGCGTCGACCTTCTTCCGCCGGGTCAAGGTCAACATGGTCGGCAGCGTCACCCACATGGGCGACGTGCCGCACCTGGAACAGCTGATCGGCGTGATCAAGGTCATGCTCGACGCCTTCACCGAAGGCAAGGTCGACCGCGTGTACCTGGTCTACAACCGCTTCATCAACACGATGGTGCAGAAAGCCAGCTTCGACCAGCTGCTGCCGTTGCCGGCGGCCGAGAAGCAGGTGGCGCACCATGACTGGGACTACCTGTACGAACCCGACGCCGCCACCGTGCTCGAGCACGTGATGACGCGTTACGTGGAATCGCTGGTGTACCAGGCCGTGCTGGAAAACGTTGCCTCCGAGCATGCCGCGCGCATGGTGGCGATGAAGTCGGCCAGTGACAACGCCAACAAGCTGATCGGAACCCTGCAGCTGGTCTACAACAAGGCCCGCCAGGCAGCGATCACCCAGGAAATTTCCGAAATCGTCGGCGGCGCGGCAGCAGTCTGACGCGCACAGTCAAACGCATTTAATTTAGAGGATGCAGCAATGAGTCAGGGCAAGATCGTTCAGATCATCGGCGCCGTCGTCGACGTGGAATTCCCCCGCGAGTCGGTGCCGAAGGTGTATGACGCACTGAAGGTGGACAACACCGAAATCACGCTGGAAGTGCAGCAGCAGCTCGGCGACGGCGTGGTCCGTTGCATCGCGCTGGGCTCCACCGACGGCCTGAAGCGCAACCTGGTCGCCACCAACACCAACCGCGCCATCTCGGTGCCGGTCGGTGCCGGCACCCTGGGCCGCATCATGGACGTGCTGGGCCGTCCGATCGACGAAGCCGGCCCGGTGGTTGCCAGCGACAGCTGGGAAATCCATCGCGAAGCCCCCTCGTACGAAGACCAGTCCCCGGCCACCGAGCTGCTGGAAACCGGCATCAAGGTCATCGACCTGATGTGCCCGTTCGCCAAGGGCGGCAAGGTCGGCCTGTTCGGCGGCGCCGGCGTCGGCAAGACCGTCAACATGATGGAGCTGATCAACAACATCGCCAAGGCGCACAGCGGTCTGTCCGTGTTCGCCGGCGTGGGTGAGCGTACCCGTGAGGGCAACGACTTCTACCACGAGATGAAGGACTCCAACGTCCTGGACAAGGTCGCGATGGTGTACGGCCAGATGAACGAACCGCCGGGCAACCGCCTGCGCGTCGCGTTGACCGGCCTGACCATGGCGGAATACTTCCGCGACGAGAAGGACGAGAACGGCAAGGGCAAGGACGTGCTGCTGTTCGTCGACAACATCTACCGCTACACCCTGGCCGGTACCGAAGTGTCGGCACTGCTGGGCCGCATGCCGTCGGCCGTGGGTTACCAGCCGACCCTGGCCGAGGAAATGGGCGTCCTGCAGGAGCGCATCACCTCGACCAAGAACGGCTCGATCACCTCGATCCAGGCCGTCTACGTGCCGGCCGATGACTTGACCGACCCCTCGCCGGCGACCACCTTCGCCCACCTGGATTCGACCGTGACCCTGTCGCGTTCGATCGCCTCGCTGGGTATCTACCCGGCGGTGGATCCGCTGGACTCGACCAGCCGCCAGATGGACCCGCTGGTCATCGGCCACGAGCATTACGACACCGCCCAGCGCGTCCAGCAGACCCTGCAGAAGTACAAGGAACTGAAGGACATCATCGCCATCCTGGGCAT